>CAMZNW010000119.1 GCA_947313935.1 uncultured Mollicutes bacterium | reverse complement strand
TATTAAAAATTTGCGCAAAAAATTAGATATAGATGTTATAAAAACTGTTAAAGGAGTGGGTTATTGCTTTGAAAAATAATAGTTTAACTTATAAAGTATTTCGCAATACACTTATAATGTTATTATTAAATTTCGTTTTAATATATGGGATTTTATATTTTTTATTACCAAGTGCTTATAGTAATTACATAAAAAATAAGGTTGATATTTCATATAATGAAATAATGTATGATTTAGAACAAGAAAATTATTCAGATGTAGTAAATAAAATAAATGATAAAATAAACGATGATATTGATGTTCAAATATCTACATCAACAGGTAAAGTTATATTTCCAATTAATCAATTAGATATTGATTTAGTACCAAGAGCAATTGATATTACTAAGATTAAAACAATAAAAAAACCAGATATTGTTGCTAAAAGTGGTGTTTTTACTTTTGATAATAAATCACTAATTTTACGTGTAAGTACTTTAAAATCTGGTATTAATGATGTCCGTTCTTCAATTTTTGGTTTGATTCCTTTAATTTTAATGGTTGTATTTATAATGGCCTTGATTATAGCATTTATTTTTTCAAAAATGATTGTATCACCAATTTTAAAAATACATAAAAAAGCTAATGAAATATCTTTATTAAATTTTGATAATAAAATAGTTGTTAAACAAAATAATGAAATAGGAGATTTATCTAAGTGTTTAGATGAAATGTCTTATAAATTAAAAACTGCAATTACACATCTAGAAGCAGATGTAGCAGAAGCAGATTTACGTGAAATTGAAAGAATCAATTATATGGCAACAGTATCACATGAACTTAAAACCCCATTAACAATTATTAAAGGACAAAATGAATGCATGTTAAATAATATAGGAGATTTTAAAAATCATAATAAATATTTAGTTGAGAATATAATTATAATAGAACAATTAGAGAATTTAGTAAATGAAATATTAGAATCTTCAAAGTTAGATAATTTTAATATTAAACTAAGTGTTGTTAAAATAAATTTAAAAGAATTAATTCAAGAATTGATTCAAGAACAAGATTATTTAATTAAACAAAATAATTTAAATATTAAATTGAATTTAGAAGAATATTATATTACAATTGATATAGATGTATTTAGTAAAGCAATTAAGAATTTATTAGAAAATTCAATAAAATATGCTAATAAAAATAGTTCTATTAATATAGAACTTAAAAAAGACATATTTAAAATTACTAATATAGCAAATAATTTGGATACACTTGATGTAATAACTATTTTTAATCCTTTTGTACGTGGAGAACAATCACGTAATTCTACTACTGGTGGACATGGATTAGGTTTATATATTGTTCAAAAAGCTATTTATGCACATAATTATAATATTAAAGCTGTAATTAATAACAATGAAATATCATTTATAATTAATTTTAAAAGATAAATGAAAAAAATTTTAATTGAAATGATTAAAATTACTAAACTAGATATTCCAATCGTTATTGTTATAGTTGATAATAGTTCGCATACGATTAATTAAATTAATAAATTAAATATAAATAAATTAATAATAAAACCGTTTAAAATAAAAGAATTTATTAAGACAATAGTTAAAGTATTAAAATAAAAACTTATAATTATAAGTTTTTTATTTTAAATATGATTTTAAGTATCTTTAATAACTGGATCATAACCATGACCACCCCAAGGATTACAAGATAATATTCTTTTAAGAGATAAAAATCCACCTTTAAATAAACCATAAGTCTTTAAAGCCTCAATAGTATAAACGGAACAACTTGGTTCATATCGACAACTACGTTGAGTATGAGGTGAGATAATATAGCGATAAAAATATAATAATAATAAAAATGGTAAAATAATAATTTTATGTAGGATAATCTTAAATTATTTCATAAACCTCTTTTGAATATATTATATCATGAAAAAAGAAATTTGGTATAATATATATATGTAAGGAGAAATTGTGAATGAAATAGAATATGATAAATGGAGGTTAAATATTTGTGTTGAAGATAAAGTAATAATTAATAGTTATAATAAAAAAACTTTATCAGAAAACTTTGCAAAGAATCTTAATTTTGGAACAGCTGGTATTCGAGCTAAATTAGGGTTAGGAAATAGTGTTTTAAATTATATTACAATACGACGTATTGCACAAGGTTATGCTAATTACTTAAAAAATTTAAATATATTAAATCCAGAAATTGTAATTGGATACGATACACGTAATAAATCAGAATTATTTGCAAAAATAACTGCTCAAGTAATGAAAGATAATAATATAAAAGCATATATAAGTAAAGATGTCATCCCAACACCAATTGTATCATACTGTATTTTACAATATCAAGCAAGTGGTGGTGTAATGATTACTGCTAGTCATAATCCTAGTAATTATAATGGATATAAAATATATAATAAATATGGTAGTCAATTAAATTTAGAGGAAGCTAATTTAGTTCAAGAACAAATTAACTTAGTTCAGGAACAATTTAGTAAATTAAACTTTGAAAAAATGAATTATATTGATTTAAAAATAATTAATAAGTATAAAAATGATGTAGTAAAATTAAGCTTAAATAATACTAATAAAAAAGAAATAAATGTAACATTTTCTCCTATAAATGGTGCTAGTTATAAAATAATTCCAGAAGTATTAGAATTAGCAAATTATAATAATATTAATGTTGTAAAAAAACAATGTTTACCAGATCCAAATTTTGCACAAGCTAAAAGTTTAAATCCAGAAGAAATAGCTGCATATGAATATGCTCTTGAAGTTGCAAATAAATCAGATTTAATCATTGTAGTTGATCCAGATGGAGATCGTTTAGGAGTATTAGTTAAAACAAATGATAATTATCAAGCATTAACAGGAAATGAATTGGGAGCACTATTAATTGATTATTTAGCTAATAAATTAAATATAAAAACAATTAATAACCCTATTATTTATAATTCAATTGTTACGGGGGAATTTGGAAATATTGTTGCAAAAAAATATGGAATTGAAGTAGTTTCAACTCTAACTGGATTTAAATTTATTGGAGAAAAAATTGCAACACTAAAAAATAATACTTTAATTATGGCTTATGAAGAAAGTTATGGGTACTTATTTAATCCAATGGTGCGTGATAAAGATGCAACACAAGCAACTTTAATGACAATAGATATGGCTAACTACTATAAAAATAAAGACAAAACACTAATAGATAAATTAGTTGAACTACAAGAAGAACATGGATATTTTATTGAAAAAACTTGCGCTTATAATTTTACAACAATACAGGAAAAAAATATTATACAAGAAAAAATGTTAAAATTTGAACAAATTATTAAAATAGGTGGTTACAAAATAACTCATGAAATAAATTATGCAATAGATGAAACTGGTTTACCAAAAGAAGAAGTTATAAAAAAATTTATTCAAGATATAGGTTGGATTGCAATTCGTCCAAGTGGTACAGAACCTAAAATTAAAGTTTATATAAGTATTAAAGATAAAAACGAACAAAGAGCATTAAAAAATTATCAAATGATAAAAAAAGAAATAGATATTATAATGCAATAAATTTATGAAAGTGAGAAAAATGTTAAAAAAATATTTAAAGCAATATTGGATTTTATTATTAATTGCAATCATTTTAGTAATTGTTCAAGTAGTTAGTATGCTATGTCAACCAAGATTTATTTCAGAAATAATTAATGCGTTAAATAATGTAAATGATTTAGGAGAAGTTAACCCTAATATTAGTTTGATTTATAAATATGGAATGTATTTATTAATTGTTGGAGTAATTGGATTAATATCAGGTTTAATTAATACATTTATTGCGGCATATGTTTCACAAAATATTGGAGCAAATTTACGTCATGATTCTTTTAAAAATATACAAAATTTTGCTTATGAAGATATTGAAAAATTTAATAGTTCAACATTATTGGTACGATTAACAAATGATATTACACAAATTCAAAACTTTATAATGTTAGCAATACAATTATTAATTAAGGTACCATTTATTTTTATTGGTTCTTTTATAATGGCAATTAATGTATTACCTTCATTATGGTGGACAATTATTTTATATATAATAATTGTTATAATTATTACAGGTATATTATTAAAATCTATGAAACCTAAAATAGTAGAAATTCAAAAAAGTAATGATATGCTTAATAAAATAGTTAAAGAAAATATGGATGGTATACGTGTTGTTAAATCTTTTAGTGGAGAAAAAAAAGAAGCTTTACGTTATAATAAATATGTTGATAATTTAACAAGTAATTTAATTGGAGTAGGAAAATCATTTTCATTTATGATTCCATTATATATGCTAGTTGCCAATTTAATTACTGCATTTGCAATTTATAGTATTGCCAATTTGGCTGTTGATGATTTATCAAAAATAGGAGATTTAATATCTTTTACAACATATATGATGCAGATAATGTTTGCTTTAGTAGCAGCTGGATTCATTTCGATGTCTATGGCCCGAGCAATAGTTTCGATCAAAAGAGTTAGCGAAATTTTAAAATATAATTCTAGTTTCTCATATGGAGAAGAGGAGTTATACAATTTTGAAAGTTTAGAATTTAAAAATGTTGATTTTGCATACCCAAATACTGATAAATTAACATTAAAAAATATTTCTTTTAAAATTAATAATGGTGAAAAATTAGGAATTGTTGGAATTACCGGAAGTGGTAAATCTTCAATAGTACAATTAATACCACGTTTATATGATGTTACAAATGGAGAAATCTTAATTAATGGTAAAAATATTAAAGAATATAATTCTAAAACATTAACTAATAATATTGCAATCGTTTTACAAAAAGCATTACTATTTGCTGGTACAATTGAAGATAATATTTTACATGGTAATCCAGCAGCTTCTAATGAAGAAATTAATCAAGCAGCTAAATTTGCACAAGCAAAAGAATTTATTGATAAAAAAGATAATAAATATCACGCGAAAGTTTATCAAAAAGGAGCAAATTTATCAGGAGGACAAAAACAACGGTTATCAATTGCTCGTGCTATAGTTAAAGAAGCACAAATTTTAATTTTAGATGATTCAACTTCTGCTTTAGATGCACATTCAGAGAATTTAGTTAAACAAGCAATTAATAATGATTTAAAAAATACTACAACAATAATTGTAGCCCAAAAAATATCTTCAATCGTAGATATGAATAAAATATTAGTCTTAAATGAAGGTACAATTGAAAAAATTGGAACACATGAACAATTATTAAAAAGTTCAGACACTTATCAAAAAATTTTTAAAACGCAACAAGATACAGGAGGTATAGACAATGAAGAGTAGTTTAAAAAGTTTATATTTTATTTTTAGTTATATAAAAAAATACTTAAAATCAGTAATTATAGTAGTGATTTTAATTGGTTTTGGAACATATTTACAAGTTATTGCGCCTAAATTAATGGGTAATGCAATTGATAATATGATTGGAACTAAATCAACAGAAGTAATTAGTGGAGTAACTAAACAAGAAGTATGTTTAGCACTTGATACAAAAAAAACTAC
>CAMZNW010000118.1 GCA_947313935.1 uncultured Mollicutes bacterium | reverse complement strand
TTTCGAACAAAAATGTGAAGAAACTATTATTCAACCAACATTTGTTTACGGTCATCCAATTGAAGTTTCTCCTTTAGCTCGTTTAAATCCTAAAGATACACGTTTTACAGAAAGATTTGAATTATTTATTGATAAACGCGAATATGCAAATGCCTTTTCAGAATTAAATGATCCAATTGATCAACTAAATCGTTTTAAAGCACAAATTAAAGAAAGTGAACTTGGAAATGATGAAGCAACAGGAATAGATATGGATTTTGTTGAAGCATTAGAATATGGAATGCCTCCAACAGGTGGATTAGGAATTGGAATTGATCGTTTAGTAATGTTATTAACTAATTCTACATCTATTCGAGATGTCTTATTTTTTCCAACAATGAAAAATAAATAAAGTTATTTTGGATTATTGTACTAAAATAAAAGGAGTATTTTGTTAAAAAAAAATGATGTAATAAAAGATGTCCGCGTAATTGATTATACACATGAAGGAGATGGAATAGTAAAAGTTGATAAGTTTATTATTTTTGTTAAATATGCTATTATTGATGAAATTATTGATGTTAGAATAACAAAATTTGATAAAAAATTTGCATATGGGATAATTGACAATAAAAAATTATCCCAAGTTACTTGTGAACATTACAAAAGTTGTGGTGGATGTGATTTAATGCATTTAAATTATGAACAACAACTTTACTTAAAAAAAAGAGTAATAAATAATACTTTAAATAAATTTAAAATAGATTTTAAAATAAATGATGTTATTGCAAGTGAACAACCTTTTGGGTATAGAAATAAAATATTAATGCCTTTTACAGTTATAAATAAACAAATTGTAGTCGGTTTTTATCAAAGTCGTTCACATGAAGTTGTAAAAATTAATAAATGTATGATTCAATCTAATTTAGCTAATGAAATTTCACATCGAGTTGTTGAATTATTAAATCAAACAAATGAAACTGTTTATAGTGATAAAAATAGAAAAGGTAATTTAAGACATTTATATATTAGAGAAAGTTTTAATAATGAAGAATTAATGGTATGTTTTATTTTACGTACAAATAGTTTTAAAAATCAAAAATATATTGTAAATGAATTAGTAAATGAATTTCCTAAAATAACTTCAGTTGTAATTAATGAAAATACACGTCATAATAGTGCTGTATTAGGATTTAAAAATTATAATTTATATAATTGTAATTTTATTAATGAAATAATTAATGGCTTAACATTACGTTTATTACCAAATGCATTTTTTCAAATAAATACTCATCAAACAGAAAAATTATATGAATATGTAATTGATATTGCAAATATAAAAAATACTGATATTATATTAGATGCATATTGTGGAGTTGGAACAATGGGATTGATTGCTGCAAAGCAAGCTAAAAAGGTTATTGGAATTGAAATAAATGCTCAAGCAATTGCAGCAGCAAATAAAAATAAAGAAGTAAATAATATAAAAAATATTGAATTTATTTGTAATGATATTGAAAAGGAACTTCAAAATCTAAAGTATGAAAAAAATAAGTTTGATTTAATTATTATTGATCCTCCAAGAAAAGGAATGGATAATAAATTTATTGAATTATTAAAAGAATTAGAAGTAAAAACAATAGTTTATGTAAGTTGTAATCCTGCAACATTAGGACGAGATTTAGAATTATTAAGTGGAAAATATAAAATATGTGATATTACACCATTTGATATGTTTTCTCAAACACATCATGTTGAAAATGTAGTATTATTAAAATTGAAATAAATTACAAAAAATGATATAATATATATATGAAAAATAAAATAATAAATAAATATAAAACATTACCTAGTAAACTGAAAACAGGATTAAAAATAACTTTAATGTTATTTTTGGTTGTAACTAATACGACTCATTATGGAAAAGTTGATATTTATGTTGATGGTGAATTATTAAAAACAAAATATTTAGGTGTAAATCGATATGAAGTATTTAAGAATTTAACTTTAGAAAAAGATAAATTAAAAGAACAAGGAATTGATATCGATAATTTAAGTTTAGAAAGTGAATTTTTCCCTCGTAAAGTTGGAGCAAAAAAAAGTTTGAATTATTCTTCGAGAAAAGATATTTATTTACAAGTAGGAAAAAAAACTTATACTACTAAAACTAATTTAAATA
>CAMZNW010000117.1 GCA_947313935.1 uncultured Mollicutes bacterium | reverse complement strand
TAATCCTGCAATGAAACTAGATAATTTTTTCTTCGCTCCATTTGAATAATTTATCATCGTTTGACCAATCATTCCACATCCACCAACGCCACCTAATAAACCACTCAATAAGTTAGCAGAGCCTAAAGCATAAACTTCTTTTTTCTTTTCCCCTTTAGTGTTAGTTAAATCATCAATTAAATTTAATGTTAAAAGTGATTCTACTATTGCTACTAATGCTGCTGATAATGCTGGAATAAATACTATTTGTAACGTTGTTAAATTTAATGGTGCATGCTTATCAATATTTGTTGCTCCATTTTTTGTCATATCCATTACATTATAAATATGAACTCCACTATAATCTAATACTAATGAAATTAATGTTATTATTAATAATGCCATTAATGTAGCTGGTATTTTTTTTATAATCTTAGGTATTTGCTTAATTATTAAAATTGTTAAAATTGTTAAACCAAACATTATCCATAAATCTTTTCCTATAAGCCACTCTTGTGTTCCTGGTACTTTAAATTGTCTAACTTGAGCAAATAAAATAATAATAGCTAAACCATTTACAAAACTTAACATAATTGGTTTTGAAATTAATTTAAACAAATAATCAATATTTAAAAAAGCAAATATAATTTGAAATAAACCCATTAATATTATTGCATAAAATAAATAACCTACTCCATAATTTTGAACTAATGGAATGAAAATCACTGCTACAGAACCAGCTGCTGCTGATACCATAATTGAACGTCCTCCAAATAATGCCATTATCATTGCTATAATAGCTCCTGAATATAAAGCCACAATAGGACTAACCCCTAATAATAAAGCAAATGATATTATTTCAGGAATTAATGCAATTGATACTATTATTCCCGCCCATATTTCATTAGCAATCTTGGTATCTTGATCTTTTATTTCTAACAATATTACTCCTTAGTTTAATCTTCTAATTTCACTATTGTTAGTATAACATTTTTTAAAAGTTATAAGTTTTTAAGATTATTATTCTATTAAACTTTTATTCATTTTGCAACTCTGCCGCTTTAATTACATTTTTGACTACATTAACTACTGTTAATAAACCAATTCCTCCTGGTACAGGCGTAATGTTTTTTACTTTTTCTTGAACATTTTCAAAATCTATATCTCCACACAATTTATTATTTTCATCACGATTCATCCCAACATCTATAATTGTTAAATCTTTCTTATTTTCAAAATAACTTATATCAAAATATTTTGCAATTCCGATTACACTAATAAAAATATCCGCACTATCTATTAAACCTCTAATATTATTAGTTTTTGAATTACAAGCACTAACAGTAGCACCATGATTAATTAATTTTAGAACTAATGGCTTTCCAACAATATTACTTCGTCCAGCTACTACTATATGTTTCCCTTTAACTTCAATATTATAATATTCAAAAAAATCAAAAATTGCTTCAACAGTACATGGATATAATCCAGGTTCATTTAAAAATAAATTTCCTATTTGATGATGAGAAAAACCGTCTATATCTTTTTTAGGATTTATTACCATATTTATTCTTTTTTCATCTAAATGTTTTGGTAATGGCAGTTGTGTGAAAATACCATGTACCGTATTATCAATATTATATTTCATAATTATACTTTCAAGTTCATCTTGAGTTACTGTTTCAGGTAATTTTATTAATTGCGTTTCTATATTTTGCATATTACAAAATTTAATTTTATTTCTAACATATACTGCACTTGCTTTATTTTCTCCAACAACTATTATAACTAATTTAACTACTCTATTAAGTGTTTTTAATCTTTTTGATATTTCATCTATTTGCGCTTCTTTTACTTCTTTTCCTGTTAAAATCATTTTATCCCCTAATTAAATTATAATATTCTTCTTCTTTAAATCCCACTAAAACTTTTTTATTTGTTACTAATAATGGTCTCTTAACAAGCATCCCATCACTTGATAACAGTTCATATTTTTCTTGTAATGATAAAGTTGGTAATACTATCTTAAGATTTAATTCACGATATTTAATTCCTGATGTATTAAATAACTTTTTTATATCTAAACCAGATATTTTATGAATATCTTCTAACTCCTTAATCGTTAAAGGATTAGTCACATTATCTATAAATTCATACATAATTTCATTAGTTTCTAAAAATTTTTGTGCTTTTTTTACTGTACTACATTTACTATATCCATAAAGTATCATTTTTTTCTCCTTTTTTATATAATTTAATATATAATTATATTAACATAATACATTAAACTTAAGGAGAAAAATGTCAATTAAAATACATCAAAATATTATTAATGAATTATATCCTAATTATAAACTACTTTCTCGTTTTAGTGGGGGATTATCAAACTATACCTATTTAGCACTAGATACTATCACAAACAAAGAAGTTGTAATTCGTTTTAAAGGAGAAAATGGAGAATTATTTGTTGATTATGTAAATGAAGAAAAAAATTTAAAACATATTTCAAAATTAGAAATTACTTCTAATACAATTTGTACTATTCCTAAAATTGGATTAAAAATATATTCATACATTCAAGGGAGTAGCCCAAGTTGTGATTCTAGTATTAATTATTTGAAAGTTAGTACAATTTTAAAACAATTACACAATTCAAATATTAAATTTACAAGTGATTTTAGTCCTCTAACTCGTTTAGACCAATACGAACATTATCATAATAATTTTAATAATTCTTATTACGAACTCAAACAAGCTTTTTTAAATTATTATAATTTATATTTAATTGATAAACATCTAGTTGCATGTCATAATGATGCACAACTTGCTAATTTTATTAGTTCTAATCATGATACATATTTTTTATTAGTTTGGGTATTTGCTGGTAACAATGATCCATTATATGATATTGCATCATTTGGTAATAAAGATTTTAATTGTGCTC
>CAMZNW010000116.1 GCA_947313935.1 uncultured Mollicutes bacterium | reverse complement strand
CTCCTCCATTATTAGTAAGTTTAAATTAGATAAATTTAATTTAAGATTAGTAATAAAAAGACATAATAAATTATTATGTTTTTTTTAATAAAAGAATATTTAATTTTTTACTAAAAGAATTTTTTCTATTTTATTAATAATTAAATCAATAGATGCATCATCATCAACATCATAATCATTAATATTTAAACGTAATATTGGTGAATAACTATATTGATTAATCCATGTTTGATAACGAGTGTGTAATGTTTTCCAATAAGATTGATCAGTTTCAATTTCCATACTACGGCCACGATAATTAACACGATTAATAATTTCATCAATATCACCTTCTAAATAAATTACAATATCTGGGTGATTAAAAAATGGTGAATAAACCATTGCTGAAAATAAACTATTATATGTATCAAAATCATCTTTAGACATAGTATTATTTTCGTAATTCATTTTAGCAAATATTTCTAAGTCTTCATAAATTGTTCGATCTTGTATATATCCACCACCATATTCAAACATTTTTTTTTGTGCTTTAAAACGTTCAGCTAAAAAGAATATTTGTAAATGAAATCCCCAACGAGAAAAATCATTATAATATTTATCTAAGTATGGATTTTTATCAATATTTTCATAAGAAGTCCGTAAATTTAATTTTTCACCTAATTTTTTGGTTAAAGTAGATTTACCAACCCCAACAGTTCCAGCAATACCAATAACTATATTTTCATTAATTTTATTCATTTTGCTCCAAATTTTCAATTTTATTTTTAATTAAATATAGTACATAATTTTGATCAGAAGTATTATTAACAAAATCTAATTTATCTCCATCTAAAATAATAATATTTTGAGGGGTTTGAATAAGTTTTTCATTAATATAAGTATTATAAGCATCAATTAAATATTCTAAATAAGAATCACTAATATCATCTTCAAAACTTCTTGCACGAGATGCAATACGATATTTAAGAGTATTAAGTGATGCAGTAATAAAAATAGTTAATTCGTTTGTAACTAAATTATTAGTCATAGAAGTATAAATATCATTAAATATATCTAATTCATATTTAGATAAACTATTACGTGCAAAAATCATATTTTTATAAATGTTATAATCACTAACTACATCAATATCTTTATCTAAGTAATCTTTTTTTAAATTAATAAGTTGAGTAAAGCGATTTGTCAAAAAAAACATTTCTGTTTGAAAAGCATATTTTTGTTGGTTAGTATAAAATTTTTCTAAAAAAGGATTTTCTTGAACAATTTCATAAAGTTCAAACATATTGAATTCTTTTGAAACGAGTTTAGTTAATGATGATTTACCGACACCAATTGGACCTTCAATAGTTATGAACATATAACTCCTAAATTTAATATAAGTACTATTTTTAATTAGAATAAATAATAAAAAGTATAAGTTTAAAATTAAAAAAATATATAAAAACTTATATTCTATTAAAAATATTCTATTATTATTATAACACATTATGAAAATAAGGAAAGTTATAAATAAAGATAATAAAAAGTAAATAAATTTAGTTGTGATTTTATAAGGATTTTGATGTACATTAGCAAAATTAATGAATATTGAATTAGAGTTGTTATTAAGATTAAAACAAAAAATTTTAATTAATAAAAGATAATAATTTTTTAATAAATACAAATATTACTAGATTAATTATATTGTAAAGAAACAATAGTTATTTGATTAATTTTTTCACATTTTTTAATTTCTAGTATAACTAAAAATAGAATATCAATGTTATGAGTAAAGAGAATAAAATTCAATACAAATAATAATATTATTAAAGATATAATGAAATATTTTATATGAAACTTTTAAATATAATAAATATTTATTAATATCATATTAGAAAATATATAATAATAAAAGTATAGTTATTAAATAATTAACATACATATAATAAAAATATGGTATACTATATAAGTATGTTAAATACAATTGTGGGAGAGAAATCTAACCACATACAAAATAGGAGGCTATAATGGCTAAAACTTTAAAACAAATTGTAAAATTACAATTGCCATCAGGTCAAGCAAATCCTTCAATGGTAGGGACAACACTTGGACCAACTGGTGTTAACATGGTTGAATTTTGTCAAAAATTCAATGAACAAACAAAAGAAAGAACTAGTGGTGAATTAGCTCCGGCAATCATTTCTATTTTTGAAGATCGTTCATACGATTTCATTTTAAAACAAGCTCCGGCTTCAACAATGATAAAAAATGCAGCAGGATTAAAAAAAGGTTCATCAACTTCACATAGTGATAAAGTAGGAAATTTAACTGAAGTACAAGTTAGAGAGATTGCTGAAAAAAAAATGCCAGATTTAAATGCAAATGATATAGATGCAGCTATGTTAACAATTATAGGTACTGCTCGATCAATGGGTATTACAACTGACGTAGTAGCAGGTAAGGAGTAATATATGGCTAAAATAACGAAAAGAAATAAAGAAATAAATGAAAAAATTAATCATGAAAAATTATATGATTTTTCTGAAGCAATAAAATTAGTAAAATCTACAGCAACTGCAAAATTTGATGAAACTGTTGAATTAGTATTTAATTTAAATTTAGATCCAACAAAAGCAGAACAACAATTACGTGGTGCTTTAGTATTACCGCATGGAACTGGTAAAGTACAAAAAGTATTAGTATTTGCAGAAGGTGATGCAGCAACTAGTGCGAAAAATGCAGGTGCTGATTATGTTGGAGCTGATGATTTAATTCAAAAAATAAAATCAGAAAATTGGTTTGATTTTGATGTAGTAGTAGCTACACCACAAATGATGCCTAAAATTGGTCGTATTGGTCAAATACTTGGCCCAAAAGGATTAATGCCTAACCCTAAAACTGGTACTGTTACACCAAACGTAGAAAAAGCAATAAGTGAAATAAAAGCTGGTAAAGTAACTTATCGTATTGATAAATTAGGAAATGTTCATGTAATTATTGGTAAAGTTAGTTTTGAACAATCTAAACTTGAAGAAAATTTTAAAGCAATGTTTAATGAAATATTACGTATTAAACCTTCAACAGCAAAAGGTATTTATATGACAAATGTAACACTTTCTTCAACAATGGGTGCTGGTTTAAAAATAGAAACAAAAAGTCTTTAATAAAACATTTTAAATATAAAATTAATTGTTTAATTCATATTACAAAATTAAAATTTGTAATATGATTTTTTTAAATTAAAAACATCAATTATAGTTTATTAAAATAATATGTAATAAATAGTAATAATTGATATAATTAATTATAAGGGGATAATAAAATGTCAAATATAAGTTTAAAAAAAATTATACAAGTTATTTTTTACTCATTAATATATTCACTTGGAATGTCAATTTTTTTAATTCCTATGCAATTAATAGCTACTGGAGTAGCTGGGATAACTCAAATATTGACATATCTAGTACCTAGCGTAAGTTATGCTACTTTTTATTTAGCCCTAAATATTCCAGGGATATATTTAGGATTTCAAAAGTTGGGTTTTTCATTTACCACTTATTCATTGATAAGTATTTTAACGGTATCAATATCTTCAAGTTTAATTCCTCCATTAGTTATAACAAACGATATATTATTAAATTGTATTTTTGCAGGAATGGTAATGGGATATAGTTTAGGTTCATTATTGAAAATTGGAGCTAGTAGTGGAGGAACAGATTTTTGGGGTATTTGGATTCAAAGAAAATTTGACTATGATTTTGTTAAAATTAATTTTAGTATAAATGTTGCAATTATTATAACAGCAATATTTTTATTTAATTTAGAAATTGGAATGTATACATTGGTAAGTTTTTATATCCGTAATTTAACAATTAATCAAATTTTTATTAATAATAATAAAATGACAGTTTGGATAATTGCAGAAGATTTAAATAAAGTTTCAAAATATATTAATGAAAATTTAGGACATGGAACAACGATTATTAAAGGTGCAGGTGGTTATACACATAAAGAAAAAGAAATTATAATGACTATTTTAACACAATATGAATATTCTATTTTAATTGATAAAATAAATTTAATTTGTCCAGATGCTTTTGTGAATGTAACTGAAACTTTTAAAATACAAGGTAATTTTAAAAGGAAAGGGAAATAATGGATGGGTTTATAATAATTGATAAACAAAAGGATATGACGTCGTTTGATGTAGTACATAAAGTTAAAAAATTATTTAATACAGGAAAAGTTGGACATTCAGGTACTTTAGATCCTAATGCAACAGGAGTTTTAGTTATTGCGATAGGACGGGCAACTAAATTTTTACCTTTAATTACAAAAAATAGTGAAAAAACATATTTAGTAGAGGCTTTATTAGGAAAAAAAACTGATACAGATGATGTAACAGGTAAAATTATAAAAACATGTTCAGTACCTAAAATAGATAAAAATGATTAATTGAAAGTATTATTATCTTTTGAAAAGACATACGAGCAATATCCTCCAAAGTATAGTGCTAAAAAAATAAATGGTAAAAGGATGTATGAATTAGCTCGTGCCGGTAAAGAGTTTGATATTTCACCAAGTACAGTTACTATTAAAAAAATTAATTTATTAAATCAAGATTCAAATAACAATTTCATGTTAGAGTGTGTCGTTGGTAAGGGAACATATATTCGTTCATTAATTGTTGATATAGCTAATGAGTTAAAAACATGTGCAACAATGGGGGAATTACGTCGGATAAAAACAGATGGATTTTCAATTGACCAAGCTGTATTAATTGATAATGCAACTATCAATGATTTAATAGATTTAAAATCATTTGTAAGGTTAAATTATGAAAATATTTTAATCAATGGTCTTTTAATAAAGCAAGTCTCAAATGGAGTAATTATACCAATAGATGAAAATATTAAATATCCATGTGTTTTTATTGACGAAAATAGTGATGAACTAATTTGTATGTATGATAAAGATAAAAGGGGGGCAAGACTTATTTTTAAGTTTTAAAATGCGATATAATTTAATAGATGATTTAGGAAAATGGGATATTAAAGAAGCAATAACAAATTGTACAATTGGTTTTTTTGATGGAGTACATTTAGGACACCAAAAATTATTACAAGAACTTGAAAAAAAAGATGGTACTAAAGCAATAATTACATTTGATAATACAATGGGTAAAGAATTAATTTATACAGAAGCAAAAAAATTATCATTACTTAGTAAATATGATATAGATGAAATAATAATTATTAAAACTAATAAATTAAATTTAAATTATACATATAATTTTTTTAATTCATTTTTATTAAAGCTTCAAATAAAAAATATTATATTAGGAGAAGATTTTCATTATGGAAAAGATGTACTTGGTACAACTAAAACACTAAAAAATGATTTTAATGTAAAAGTATTAAAGTTGTCTTATTTAGACAATATTAAAATATCTTCAACTATAATAAGAAATGAATTAAAATTAGGTAATTTGAATCAAGTAAATAAAAATTTAGGACGAATTTATTCAATAGAAGGGATTGTAAAAAAGGGGAAACAAATTGGACGTACGATTAATTTTCCGACTTGCAATGTAATACCAATAAATAATTTATTAAAATTAGGTATTTATCAAACTATAACAATAATGGATGAAGAAATGCATCATTCAATTACGAATATTGGAACACGTCCAACAATTGATGATAATCAAAAAGTAATAATGGAGACTAATATATTTAATTTTAATAAAGAATGTTATGGTAAGAGAATGGAAGTTTACTTTATAAGTTATATTAGAGAAATTAAAAAATTTAATTCACTTGAAGAATTAAAGGAACAAATTCATAAAGATGTTATAGTAGCTAAAAATATTAAAGGAGAAATATGAAAAAAGTAACAGTACTTTTTATATTGATGATAATTGTTTTAATTAGTAGTGTGTTTTTTATTGAAAATGTAGTATATCAAATTGTAGAATTTGCAGATAATGAAAAAATAAGTGATCAATCTATAACTAATAAAGCAAATACAAATTTTACTAATTTAAGTCATCAAAAAGATTTAGAAAAACAAATAAATGAAGAATATAATTCTTTTAATAATAAGTATACTTATGATAATCCATATATTAAGGTAAATCCATATGGAATAAATCCTTTATCTTCATATATTATTTTTGATAATAAAGTTCCTGTAAAATATAGTTATACAGTTGTTGGTAAAACTAAAGAAACTGATTTTTCTTATAGTAATAAAAATTATAATACACATATAGTCATACCAATTGTTGGATTATATAGTGATCAAATTAATACGATAAATTATACAATTATAACAAAAGATAATCAAAAATTAGAGAATACAATTAAAATAAAAACTACAAAAGCTAATTATAATAAAGTAAAAATAAAAAAATATAACCAAGATGAAGTTACTAAAGTTTTAAACCAGGGTTTTATTTTTGATGCCTTATATAATGGTTTTGATCAAAATGAAGATATTCGTTTTAATTTTAATGTTGGTAGCGAAGATAATTATATAAAAATGCAAAATGGGTATATTCTTGCAAAAGTAGATGATTATCAAACATTATATGAATTAGATATGATGGGTAGAATTCATCATGTATATAAGACTCCTTCTGCTAAATATAATTTTCATCATGATGCTGTAATTACTAAAGATGGAACAATTTTTGCTTTGGGTAGTTATAATGTAGATTTAAAAAATATTCCATATGCAGAGACATTTGTTTTTAAATATACTAAATCAGGAAAACCAATAAAAATAATTGATTTGAAAGAGTCATATGATAAAAACTTAGTAAGTTATTATGGGACACCAAACGAAAATGATTTTGTTCATTTTAATTCAATTGAATATCTTGAAGAATATAATGAATTGATTTTAAGTTCACAAGCACAAAGTTCAATTTCAGCTATTAATGCTGATACTGGAAAAGTAGATTTAATAGTTGCAGATAATAAGGCAACTAAACAAAATGTTGATAAATTGTTAACAATAAAAAATAAAGAAAAATTTGAATATCCTTCAGGACAACATAGTGTATTTTTAACTAAAAATAAAAAATATGAGGAAGCGCGTAAAAATGGTGAATTAACTTTTGCAATATTTAATAATAATAATTGTAAAGATGATAATGGGCAATTACAATTTAAGAAATATAGTAAAAAACCAAATCCAAATATTTGTACTTATGACAAACAAAGTGACATATTAATTTATGGAATCAATCCGAAAGAAAAAACAGTAACACAATTAGATAAATTTGTAGTAGATGGAGAATATTCAGCAATAATGGGATCAGTTTTTGATAGTAATGATGATACATATAATATACATTTTTCTCATAAAAATGATTCAACTAATTATATTATTGATAATAATGGAAAATTAATTATGAAAACAATATTTAAATATAATTCAAATGGTTCAGGTTATTATCGTAGTAATATTTTTAGTGGAGATGAAATAAATGGTTCATTAAACAATTTAGAAGAGGAAGTCAAATGAAGAATAAATTGATAGTTGGATTAATAGTGATAATAGTAGGGGTTTTATTAGTTGATGTTATAGTAATAATAGGTAAAATATATATATTTTCAAATGATAGTAGTACATTGTTTTGCAAATAATAATAATTTAAATTAATAAATAAGATTATTTATGGTAAAATAAATAATATTAATATGAGAAAGAGGGATTATGCAAATAAAAGAATTATTAAAAAATCAAGAAAATTATTTAGAAAAAGAAGTAAAATTATATGGTTGGATGAGAAATCATCGAATTGGTAAGAATGTATGTTTTATTAATTTAAATGATGGAACATGTTTTGATACTATACAAATTGTATATTTAGATTTAGAAAACCAAATAGAAATAAATAAGGCTTATTTAGGTAGTGGTTTAGAAATAAGTGGAATTGTAAAATCTACGAATAATCCAGAACAACCAATTGAAATAAGTGCAACTAAAATTGAGATATTAGCCCCTTCATTAGAAAATTATCCTTTACAACCTAAACGACATACATATGAATTTTTAAGAGAAATATCTCATTTAAGAATTCGTACAAATACATTTAATGCAGTTTTTAAAATTAGATCATTATTAAGTTTTGCAGTACATGATTATTTTAATAAAGAAAATTTTGTAATGGTTCATACACCTATTTTAACAGCTTCAGATGCTGAGGGTGCTGGTGAAATGTTTCAAGTAACGACACTTGATTTAGAAAATAAACTTGGAAAAACAACTGATGGATATATAGATTATAAAAAAGATTTCTTTAATAAAAAAACTTCTTTAACTGTTTCAGGACAATTATTAGCAGAAGCATATGCTCTTGCTTTTAAAAATGTTTATACTTTTGGACCAACATTTCGTGCAGAAAATAGTAATACTACTCGTCATGCTGCTGAATTTTGGATGATTGAACCAGAAATTGCATTTGCTGAACTAGATGATATAATTAAATTAGCCAAAGAGTTATTAATTTATGTTGTTAATTATGTTTTAAAAGAAGCACCAAAAGAGTTATTATTTTTAGATAAAGCTCGTGGAAATGAAATTGAACTGGTGAAAAGATTAGAAGCTTTAGTAAATACTGAATTTGAAGAAATAACTTATTATAAAGCAATTGAAATTTTAAAAGATGCAATTGCTAATGGGCATAAATTTGAAAATCCAGTATTTGATGGAGTAGATTTAGCAACAGAACATGAAAAGTATTTAACTGATGTAGTATTTAAGGCTCCTGTATTTGTAACTAATTATCCAAAGGAAATAAAAGCATTTTATATGCGTCAAAATGATGATGGAAAAACAGTTGCTGCGACAGATTTACTTGTTCCAGGAATTGGAGAATTATTAGGTGGATCAGCACGTGAGGAGCGAATGGATAAATTAAAAGAAATGATGGAACATCATAATTTAGAAGAAAAAGATTATTGGTGGTATTTACAATTACGTCAATACGGTGGTGTAAAACATGGTGGTTTTGGAATTGGATTTGAACGTTTAGTAATGTATGTAACTGGTATGGAAAATATTAGAGATGTAATTCCTTTTGCACGAACAACTAAAAATTGTGAATTTTAAAAAACAAGCCCTTGGTTTGTTTTCTTAAGTATAGGAGAAAAATGAAAAATTCAATAAAACAAATATTTAAAGATAATGGGCAACGAATAACAAAAAGTCGTGAACAATTGTTAGTTATATTTGTAAATAATCCTAATAAGCATTTTACTATTATTGAATTAATTTCAATTTTAAAAATAGAAAATAATAATCATATTAATATTTCGACATTATATAATAACTTAGCAACATTTATGGAATTAAATATAATTGATGAATTTAATTTTAATAATAATAAGTGTTATGAGTTAGCTTGTGAAATTCATGGACATTTTATTTGTGTAGATTGTGATGATATAATTAATGTGGAAGTACCTGGTTTAGCATGTGTTAAAATGGAGATAAGTAAAAAATATAAAGTAAAAGTATATGCTAATATGTTAGAATTTAAAGGTTTATGTGAAAAATGTCAATTAAAGGATGAGTAGAT
>CAMZNW010000115.1 GCA_947313935.1 uncultured Mollicutes bacterium | reverse complement strand
AATAAACTACCTACCATGAAAACTGTTGCCAATAATCCTATATTTAATTTTTTCATTTTTCTCCTTTTTTTATTAAATTTTTACGCGTATGTAATAAATATCATGATACTTTTTTAGTACATCATATTTATTAAAAAATGTAGGCTTTTTTTATTTATTGTATTATTTTAAAGTAATAAGAGATATACACACCTTTTAGAGGATATTTTCTATTATATCTAAATTTCATCTTCAAGTAAACATTAATTTCTATTTTCTCCTATTTTTACAATAAAAACACCATCATCTTTATATATATAACCAGGTTTTGGAAAAGATGGTGCATCACTAAACTTTTGTTCATTAATAAGAATAGTTTCATAGTCTGATATATAATTAAGCTTCATTCCGTAATAACGCATTAAACTATTAATTCGATCAGATTGATTTTTAAAACCACTTAATGCAACTGGTAAAATTCTGTTTGCTTTCGGAATTGTAAATATTCCTTCACGATTAAAATCAAAATTATCATTTTTATTTATTGTTCCTTTAAAATAAACTTTACTATCTTTTGTGTACCCATCCATTGCTGCTAAATCAAAAGTTACTTTTGATATAAAACGCTCTGTATTCTTAGTTATATTTACTTCTTGAACTGTACTTGCATTAAAAAAAACAATATTATTGTATACCATTATAGATAATAAAACAATAATAATACTTAAAATCTTTTTATTAATTATTTTATCACTAATAATTATAAAACCAATAAAAAAAACTAATACTCCAAAATTTATATAATAATATTTAATTGGTGTTGATGAAATAATTATGTATATTGTATACATAGCTGGTATAAATAATAGTAATAATATAAACGATTTAAATTTATTTTTTCCTTGTATTAAAAATACATATATATATGTAATTAATCCTACTATATTTATTATTTCGCTACCTCTATGAAAATTAAAATATTTTAATTGCCCAAATAAAAATAAAATAAAAAATTTATATGTAGCTAAAATATTAATTGGTAAATTTATAATTGTTTGAAATAAATTAAAACGATTATTTTCTATTCCATTTATTATTGATAAACTTTCTTGTATAAAATAATATATTATTATCGCTAATAAAATCCATGAAAATTTTTTACTCATTTCAATAAAATTAATTTCATTTTCACTATTTTCAATTAAATAATATAAAATAAATAAACTTAATAATATTGAAATAAATACTTGATATAAACTTAATGAAAAAATTATTAATACCACACCAATTATGTTACCTTTATTATCATTTTTTAAAATATTATATAAACCTATTATAATAGCCGCCATACTAATCCAATACATTGAAAAATGTGAAACATATCCAAGAAAAAACGTAATTATAGGATATGTTAAAATTGTAGTATATATTAATATTTTTTGATATTCTTTATTAATATTAAATATTTTTAATATATATTTGCCCGCCATTAACAAAGCTATTATTCCAATAACTAAATTTAGTGTATATAAAGTATGATCTGCATATAAAATAGCTTGTAATGGAATCAAACTAAATCGTCCATTAATTATTCCATTACTCGTACGTTCCCCTTTAAATGGTAGATAATTTACTCCATCATTATTATAAACTACTGATGTGAATGCCATTGCATAAGTTGCAAATATAATAATGATTATTATATATTTTGTATATTTACCTTTTTTTATATCATTAATTATTTCAATCATTTTTCTCCTTTAAATACATTTATTTTTTTTTAAATACTCAACTTTAAATGAAAATATTGTTATTATAAAACTTAATAAACTAATTATTAAATATAAAAAGTAATTATGAATATGATAAGTTATTTCAATTGTATGTTTTCCTTTTTTTAAATTAGCACCTAAAAAATATTTATTAACTATAATGGAATCAACTTCTTGTCCATCAACATTGATCTTAAAACCAGGAGCATTAACAATTGTTGTATTTAAAATTCCATCTTCTAGCATATCAATATCAAACTTATAACCTTTATTTTCTATCACTTCCTGATTTGTTGGTTCGTAATAATTAATTTGATTTTCTTGCATTGTTTTATTAGATATATATCCTACTTTAATATTAGAAAAATTATATTCTCCTGGCGTTATCATATAGTCAATACTACTTGTTCCCTTATCTATATCAATATCCCAAATATAACTATTATTTTCGCGTGGTGTACGATAAATCATTTTTTGAACTATGTAATTCATACTTTTTCCAATATGTACTTCTCCTGTATCACTACAATGTACTGTAGCTTGAACAACTAACGAACCATCTTCTTTTATTTGTTTTGGTAATTTAAAAGAAGAGATTTCTTTTTTATCAATATTATAATTTTTATTTTTTATATGATATTCTTGATCATAATTATTCCTATTAAACTTAGTATTTCCATTCTCTATAAAAACTTTATCATTTAATTCAATTAAATTATTATAACTATCATTATTAGTTAAATTTTTAATATTATAAACTTGGTTATTACTAACTCCATTAATAAAATATTTATCATTTATATCATTTGGTATTGAAAAAAATTGTTTTGCAAAATTAGTATCAAATTCATTCCAACGTGATACATCGACTAAATCTTCTATTTGAAATGGAAATGAAGCATCTAAAAACATATTCACATAATTTTTAAATTCAAAACTTGTATACATTCCAGGATAAAATTTATAAAAATTATCAATTGAATTTTTTTTTCTTTGTAACGTATTTTTGTATTCAATTGTTTGAACTTTATTTTCTGATTTTGCTAAATAATCATATGGATTACTAATTTTTGTTTTTGAATTAAATGTACATAACATATAAATAATTGCTGTAATTAAAACTAAAGGTACTTTTAATTTCTTGAAGTTATAAAAAATTACTACATACATCAATATAGAAATATTAATATAAAGTTTATTAGTAGGACTACTTAAATAAGTTAGAATTACAACTATAAATATAATTATTGACTTTTTAAAATTTAGTTTGGTATCAATAAAATTTGCAAATGTTAATGCAAATAGAGGCACTAATATTAAAACATATTTAAATTTTAAATATTGAAAATCATTCATAATATAATCAAAACCATTATAAAATATAAATATTATTAATATAATACTTAAATTTCTGATTTTATTTTTATTGAATAATCCATATATTAGTCCTGGTAATATTAATATTGAATTATATCCTACAGATTCATCAATAATAAAAACCTGATTAATTTGTTTAAACGAGAAAAAATTACTCCATTCAATACTCATAACTTCACGATTAGAACTAATATCATAATTGATTAATAAAACGAAAGTTCCTATTAATACAGCCATAAAATAACTTAAAATAAATGTCAAGAATAATTTATAATTAAATTTTCGTTCTTTTATATCAATTACATTACCATAGATTACAAAGTATGTAAATGATACAACTCCTACAATTGGTGCTTGGAAAAAATTAAAATAAAAACAAAGACTTGATATTATAATAAATAAACTTTTTTTATTATATTTAATTAATTGATCAATAGCCATTAAATTAAGTGTCATAAACGGAATATAGTAAGCAAACATATAGTGATAATTAAAATTATATACTATGCCTGAAACAGATGTCATTACTAATGCAGTAATAATTGCAGTTTTGGAACTATAATTATGTGATTTTATAAATTTTTCAATAAAAATTATATTACTTGCTATTAAAAAAGAGAATATTAATACAATCCATGTATAAGTATTTATAAAAGGAAATAATAAAGAAATCCATAATAAAGGGTTAACAGCACCATAATAAAACATCATTGCATATGATGAACCAAGGCCTAAATTTAAATTATATTGTGGAAATAAATCATGTGTATTAAAAAAATTTTCACGAATATTATCAAATAATATTAAATGTTGTTGTGAATTATCTCCTATTGTTATAGAATATATATTAAATAATTCTAAACATTTAAACATACTAAATATAACTACTATATATAGTATAAATTTAATTAATGTTTTTTTCATTATTTTCCTTTTCTATTTTCTTACCAATAATAATTTACTAAGAATACATGTTATTGGTATAGCTATCACCATTACTAATAATGAAGCAAAAGATTCATTCATGATATTAAAATATACAAATATATATGTTCCAATGGTTGACAATAATAAATTCGGCAAGTATGTTATCGGAAAATAAATTAATTTTTTAATAGTTATACTTTCTTCAAACGTATAACTAACTGTGATAAAAAAAGAAATAGTTGAACTTAATAAAAATGAAATTATATGAGCATATATATATTCTAATTTTAGATTTAATATTGTATAAAATAAAAAATAGTTTAATGTGTTAACTCCTCCTACTAAGATAAACCTCGTAAAATATTGATCTATTAAAGGAATTTGTTTTAATATAACCATACTTAACAATACAATTATTATTAATGTTATAGTTACAACAATTGTACTACTCATATAATTTCCTCCTTAATAATTAATCCATATTTATTTTTTCATCAATTATATAATTAGGTCTTTTTCTAACCTCTTCATAAATCATTCCGATATATACACCAATTATTCCAATTAAAATAGTTAAAAATCCAAAAAAGAAAATTATAATACTTAATAAAGTAGTATATCCACTTCCAAACGAATGATGGATAATTGTTTGAATTATAGTTGTAATTGCTAAAATAATTCCAATAATAACTATAACAATACCGATATATAAACCTAATTTTAACGGTACAGTTGTATCAATAATTATACTAGATAAAGCATATTTAAATAAATCAATTAAGTTATTAAACTTGCTTTCTCCAGTAGTGCGCATATCAATTTCAACTGGAATGTTAATAGATTCAAAACCAATTGTTCCAGTAATCCCTTTAAAAAACCTATTTTTTTCACGATAACTTATAATATAATTTACAACTATTCTATCCATTAATTGAAAATCTAATGCATCTTGTTTGATTCTATTATTTGTGATTTTATTATATACTTTATAATATTTAGATGCTAAAAAATTTGTGAAAGATTTTTTACGATTTGATTTATGAGATAATACTAATTTGTATCCATCTTGCCAATAATCTAACATTGTATTAATATATTTTAAGGGCATTTGTAAATCAGCATCAATTATAATTGTAGCATCTCCTTTTGCAAAATCTAGACCAGCTAAAATAGCAGATTCCTTTCCAAAATTACGCGAAAAATTTATTAATTTATAATTTGATTTTTTACATAT
>CAMZNW010000114.1 GCA_947313935.1 uncultured Mollicutes bacterium | reverse complement strand
TGTTGTGTTGTGTTAAATACTTCGTTAGTGTTTTGATAAATGTTGATTTACCAACTGCAATAGATCCTCTAATAGTTAATATTTTCATTTTGTTTTTCTACTTTTCATTCTCCTTCTCATTTTATTATTATTTAACATTATAATTATACTATAAAAGACATCCAAAATAGATGTCTTTTAAAAACTAACTATATATAAAATTCTAATATTATTAAGATCAATTTTTAATGTTAATAATATTAGATGATAAATAGAATGAGAATAACATAACTAAGTTTGCTGCTGTTATTTCATCAATTATCTTAACATGTGGGTCAGTTCCACTTAAACCATTAGTAAACAATGCTGCAATTAAAAGATAGGTTCATCATATTATTAGAATTACATCACTGACAATATAAATTCATTGTGAATTAGTTAATTTTTTTCCAACCATCATTGCTGCTGAGAATGATAATGTAAATGCTATTCCATCAACCACTCCACCAATTATTGCTCTTGTAGATAGTTCAGATAATTTTTGACCGAACACAGCTGCTGATATACCAACAGAAGCATATGAAGCAAGTGCCATTACAAATGGTAATCCTGAAAAGTAAATAATTGCCTTTTTACTTGTTCATGATTCATAATGAAATCCTATCTCATTTGTAAATTCTTGATTCTTTTGATTTATGTTTTCTAATGTGTAAGATTCTACCTTATCTTGTTTGATAAATCATTGGTAATATTGATATACTCCACTTAAAGCAAAGAGAATATTTTCAAAAACTAAAAATCATAAATCAGATGTAATATTGACAACTGCAAGTGATATTACCGCAATGAAGTTAAAGACAATAAATATCTTAAATTTGTTTTTATGCTTTGATTTAGGATTATAAAGTGAATAAGTTGTGATATTCAATATCCCAAATATTGCTGAAACAAGTGATAGAACTATCCCCATTCACACCTGTCATTCATTCGTTCAAAATACATGGTCTACATGTCAAGGAGCAAAAATAAATCATGAGATATTTAACACTACAATAGCAATTAAGAATATTGCTGCTACAAATACTAACATGTATTTACTAATAAATTTCTTGATAATATTACCACCAATTGATTCAACTATTGTCTCATCAATAAGTTCAACATTATCATTACTGTTTTTTTCCATTTTTAAAATTCCTTTCTTAATTCATCATAAAAATTATAACATATAAAAAAGAGCTATTCAGTAGCTCTATTTTTTTCTATATAGTATTTTATTGTTTTTTTGAAGTCTTCACTAGTATTATTTAAGGTGCTTTCATCATAAGTTATATTGTTTCATTTCAAAACTTCAAACTGATATTGTCCAAAATCTTCAAATATACAATTAATGAACTTTACATTTTCAAAATATATTCCATTTATAGACCTTAATGTTGAATTTTCTATAATAGTGTTTTTAATAGTTGTTTGTTCTTCAACATTTTCAATAATACTATCATTGATCTTTACATTATTAAAATTAGCGATGTCACAACTAGAAAAATCTAATTTTGAGTTTACTATTTTTAAATCAAAAAAAGTATCAATATTATTAAACGAGTTTGAATCTAAATTAATTTTAATAGATTTACTTTCTTTACTATTCTTAATATTATTATTCCTTAATTCACGACAAAAATCATCTTTACTAATAGCATCAATATTTATTACTTTATCTTCATTATTCTTACCCATTATTCATCACCATCATCCTCACCATCGTTAATCAGTTCTTTTTTTAGTTCTTGAAGAGTTTCATAAACTCCTTTTTGTTTTTCAACAAACTCTTTAGTTTTGCTAACAAGCCCAACAATATCATATTCAATAGTACCTTGAAGTCTTTCAATTTCACCTATAATTTCTTGTTTTGTTAAATCACCAAACTCTACTGATAGCAATAATGTTTCTTCGTGTATTACTCTACTATTAAGATTGTAGTTATATTCATCATCTCATTGCAAGTCTTCCAGGATTTTTTCTAACATATCATTTTGTCTTCCTTTTAATTTCATATTTACCTCCTTTATTTTATTTATATTATAACATTAGTTAACATAACAAAAACAACCATTTACTGGTTGTTTTTGTTAATCTTAAACTACTCTCAGTCAATCTCATCATATATGTAAATCCCATACATTATCTAATGTAAAGACTATTAATAACACTAATAATGAAACAAACACCAGCCATGCTATGAACTTAAGAAGAATTTTTATACCATAAATAAATGATAAAAATATCCCCATAAGCAACGCCATTATAAATAATGATCCAAACACTATTGCAATTGTGCTTCCGAATAAAAACATTACTACCTCCTTTATTTAATAATTATATCATAATGACATTATTCTAGTTTCCATCTCTATTTACAGAAATTATCTCAATTATCTCTTCTTTACTCTTTATATCAAATCATGTTGTTGTTATTCAAATTATTGCTATTAATGGAAATAAAATCACTGATAATGCTAAAAGGATTATATCACCTATTATTGCTACTACACTTAATATTACAAAAGCAATAACAAATAATAATGAAACCACAATAGCAACTATCAACATAAATGGATATAATAATATTTTTGTTATTCTATTCATATTTACTAACCTCACCTCCTTATTATTTAGTAATTACCTCCAGTGTTATTAAATCCATAATTAAATGAACCATATAGCTCTATGTATTTCTTTTCTGCTATATCAAGTTTTTTCTTATTTTTAGATGTTGTTTCTAAAATTACAAATCTATAATCAAAAATATCTTTTTTATGTGTCTTAGCAAAAGTTATCATTTTAACATAGGTTCTTTTATTATCATTAATATTTGTTTTTAACAATTGTTTTTGGTGTTGTTGTCACCTTGTTTTAATATCAATAGACTGTCCTATGTAAACAGGAATTGTTTCTTTAATATCTTTGCTTTTAACTGGTAAATATATTGCATATATACCAGATGTATTTTTACTTAATGTTCCATTTTCGAAACAAGTTCAGCAAAAATAGTCTTTGGTTTTTCTTAGTTTTTTAAATTCTTTTAATTCTTCATTATTTAATTTTTTTGACTTAAATAACATATTAATTCCTTTCTCTAAAAATTATGATCATTTTGTTTTTTACTTATTTTTCGTTTTTTATCATAATCATTAATTAATCTTTTTCGTTTTTGTGGTCTTCTTTGTTTTTTTCCCATTGTGCTCTATAGAATCCTTTCATTTGTTTCTTAGATATAGGTTTTTTATTTTGTTTTTTATTTCTACTATAATTATCATAACTTATAGTTTTTCCTGTTGCTTCAATATCTATTCAATTATCATAATGAATACCTTGTGCAGATAAATCTTCATGATGAATAGTATTGTTTTGTTCTTTTGATTCATCAATATCATTTTTATCATTTTTTGATATATTTTCTTTTTGTTTCATTAATTGTTTTTTTATTTCCTTTCTTTTTAATAACTAGTTGTTTTAAAAATATTATCGTATGTATTTTTTCACTAATGCTGATTACCATTCCAATAGTAATAATTATTAAAATTGGTAATATCCAAAGTAAAATCATTATTTTTTTCCTTTTTTACAATTATATTTTACTTTTACCTTTATAGTAAAATCTATTGTTTGTGTTTTTTTGTCTTCAATTGATTTTAAGTCTGCTGTTATTAAAGCATTAACCCAATTAATATCAATTCTAAGATTAATTAATTCTTCTTCTTTTTTGCAAATATTTCTAAGAATTAATGCTTTATTGATTTTTCCATCTTTAGTAGTTACTATTGATTTTTCTAAAATAAGTAACTCTGTTTTTAATAAGCTTTCTTTGTGTCTATTAATAACTTTTTGTGA
>CAMZNW010000113.1 GCA_947313935.1 uncultured Mollicutes bacterium | reverse complement strand
ATAGGTTTAACATTATATAAACAATTAAAAAATGATTATAAAATTAATTTAAGTGTAACAGATTTATCTAGAGATGCATTGCAAATTTGTAGAAAAAATATGGAAGAAAACGGTATTCCTTATGTTGAATATATAGGAAATACTTTAGAACCAATTATAAAAAAGAATAAGAAGTTTGATATAGTAGTTACAAATCCACCATATATAGCATCTAATGAAAAAATAGAAAATATGGTTGTAAATAATGAACCAAAGATGGCTTTATTTAGTGGACCAACAGGATATGAAATTTATGAGATGCTTATAAAGCAGTTAAATGTAGTATTAAAAGATGAATGTTTTGTTGGTTTCGAACATGCAGATAAGCAAGGAAAAACAATTACAAATTTAATTAAAGAAAAGTTTCATAATGTAGAAATATGGACAAGTAATGATTTGTTTGGTCGAGAAAGAAATACTTTTTTTACAAATGTGAGGAAAAATGATTATAAGTGAACAAAAAGCAATAATTTTATTAAATAAAGGGTATGTAATCGGTGTACCAACTGATACAGTTTATGGTTTTTGTTCATTAGAAGAAAATACGATAAAAATATACAATATGAAAAAACGGTCATTAAATAAACCATTAATAAAAATGATTAATAATAGAAAAATGATTGGTAAATATGATGAAAAATTAAATCGTTATTTTTCATGTTATTGGCCTGGACAATATACTTGTATAATTGAACAAAATGGGCAATTAAATTCGTATCGAATTCCTAATGAACCAAATTTATTATCATTAATAAAAGTTATAAATAAGCCTTTATTAACAACATCAGCAAATATTACAAGAGAAGAACCTTGTTTAAGTGCACAAGAATTTCAAGAAAGATTTAAAACTATACCTTTACTTGAAGAAAAAATAAAATCAAGTAAATCAAAAAAAGCTTCAAAAATATATATATGTATTAATAATAAAAAAAAACAAGAAAGGAAGGTTATATGAAGATAGCATTAGGTTCAGATCATGCTGGAAGTGAATTAAGAAATGAAATAAAATTATATCTAGAAAATAAGAATTATGAAATATTAGATTGTGGTACTTTTAAAGAAGTGGCAAATTATGCAACAGAAGGAATAAAGGTAGGAGAAAATATTTCTTATGGAAATGCAGATTTAGGTATATTAATTTGTGGAACAGGGATTGGAATATCAATTGCGGCCAATAAAGTACGAGGAATACGTGCAGCAATTGGTTATAACGAAGAAGTAGCAAAATTATCTCGTTTACATAATAATGCTAATGTTTTAGCAATAGGTGCAAGATTTGTAAATCATGATAATGTTTTTAAAATAATTGATGCATTTTTGACAAGTGAATTTGAAGGTGGAAGACATGAAATACGTGTTGATACTATTTTAGATTATGAAGATAGTTGTATTGATTGTTTTTAAATAAATTTTATATATTTCATCTTTTTTATTTTTTATAAAATCATTATTTTTAATATATTGTAATCCTAATAAATATTTTAAAATTTTTATTTAAAATATAAAGAATATTCTTTAGTATTCACATGGATTTTTATTTCTTTATCAACTAATATATCGTAAGGTTTAAAAATTTTTTATAATTATCTAATATAAAACATCTTATTTAATAATAAGATGTTTTATTATGATTTTTTATATACTTGGCATGGCTACACATCATTAAAATCACTTTGGGACCTTTTTAGTAACAGCCACAAGAAAAACTATATAAAATATTTATATTATAATATTAAAGGAATACTATTATCAATAGTTTTTATGAAAGATATGTGATATACATAAGTAATGATATGCAATTTCATCTAAAATAATCTCTAAATAGTAGATAATATTATTTGGAGATAATAAAACGCAAAAGGCAGAATTAAAAATGAACAATATAAATATGAAAGTATTATAAAAACCATTAGAGATTTTAAATCCTAAAACTTGGTCAATGTACGAAATAGATAAAATCATAAATTATTATATAAATTATGATAAAATATTATTAATATAAAGGAGTTATATGAAATTTAGTAAATTATTTGAAGAAGGTACAATAAATAAATTAAAGTTAAAAAATAAAACTATTATGAATCCAATGGGTACACTAGGAATGGCTAATGAACATGGAATACCTAATTCTGCATGGGGAGATTATTATGTGGCCCGAGCACGAGGTGGAGTAGGTTTAATTATAACGGGAATACATCCTGTAACAGATTTACATGAACAATATATTACAACAAATTTACCACATATGTATGAAGATTATCAAGGTTATATAACTGCAGTATCATTACCAATAGAACAAATACATGCTACTGGTGCAAAAATATTTTGTCAATTAACTGGTGGATGGGGAAGAAGTGCAATTCCATCTTTAACAATTAAAAAAGTAGCTCCTTCAGCACAAAAAAATCGTTTTAATCCCACTGAAATAGTTCCTGAAATAACAAAAGAAGAAATAAAAAATTTAATTAAAGCATTCGGTAAGTCAGCAAAAACAGCTCAAAAAGCTGGATTTGATGGTATAGAAGTCCATGCTGTTCATGAAGGTTATTTACTTGATCAATTTACAATGGATTTTTATAATCAACGAACAGATGAATATGGTGGTAGTTTTGAAAATAGATATCGTTTAATTAAAGAAATTATTGATGAAATTAGATTAAATTGTGGAAAAGATTTTCCAATATCTATTAGATATTCTTCTAAAACAATGATGAAAGGCTATGGACAAGGTATTTTACCAGAAGAAGTAGATAATAAAAAAGATGTTGGTCGAAATATTGAAGAAGGAATTAAAGCAGCAAAATTATTAGAATCATTTGGTTTTGATGCACTAAATGTTGATGTAGGAACTTATGATTCATGGTATTGGAATCATCCACCAATGTATTTTGAAAAAGGTGGGATGTATATGCCATATGTAAAACCAATTAAAGAAGTTGTTAATATTCCAATTATTATGTCTGGAAGAATGGATGACCAAGATGGTGAATTAGCAATAAAAGCATTGGAAGAGAAATATTGTGACTTTATTGCATATGCTCGTCCATTATTAGCAGATGAAAATTTAGTAAATAAAATGGCACGTGGTGATATTGAAGATATTCGTCCATGTTTATCATGTCATGATGGGTGTTTAGCTAAACAAGTAGATTTATGTCGAATTGCTTGTGCTGTTAATCCAATGGTAGGTCGTGAAGGAGAAATCCTTATGCCAACCGTTAAAATTAAAAAAATTGCAATAATAGGTGCAGGTCCAGGTGGACTTGAAGCAGCAAGAATTGCTAAAATTAGAGGTCATGAAGTAGAAATATTTGAAAAAGGTGATGAAATAGGAGGTAATTTGTTACCCGCTTCAAAACCAAGTTTTAAACATGATGACATTAAATTAATAAAATGGTATAAAAAACAATTAGTAGATTTAGATATAACAATACATTTTAATACTGAGATTCATGAAAATGATGATATATTAGATAATTATGATAAAATAATTATTGCTACAGGTTCAAAACCAATCGTACCTAATTTTCCAAAAGAACAAGATGCGATAGATACAATTATTGCAGAAACAGCTTTAAATGATATAAAACAAGTTGCAAAAAATGTTGTTATTATTGGTGGGGGATTAGTTGGAAGTGAACTTGCTTTGTATTTAGCTAAAAATAAACATAATGTAACTATTGTCGATATGGCTTGTGATATAGTCGGTGGTGTTCATGGTGTTTGTCCTGCTAATTATTTTATGCTAAAAGAATTATTCACATATTATAAAATAGATGAACAATTAAATTCTTGTTTAAGCAAGATTACTAATAATGGAGTAGATGTTATGACTAAAGACGGTGAAGTATCAATAAAAGCAGAACAAGTAATTTTAGCAATTGGTTATACACAAAGAAATAATTTACCAATGAAATTATATCAAAGATATCCAGATAAAGTTTCAATAATAGGTGATTGTAAAAAAGTATCTAATATTATGAATGCAATTTATGAAGGATATGAAATAGCGAGAAATATTTAATTATCAGAAGAAAAAAGATATTTATATAACTAAATTTAAAATTTAACAAAAAGTAATTTAAATATGATATACTAATTATGTATGGAGGGATAGCCAAGTGGTAAGGCATAGGACTGCAACTCCTTGATCGTCGGTTCAAATCCGATTCTCTCCTCCATTATTAGTAAGTTTAAATTAGATAAATTTAATTTAAGATTAGTAATAGAAAAACATAATAATTTATTATGTTTTTTTTTTATAAAAGAATATTTAATTTTTTGCTAAAAGAATTTTT
>CAMZNW010000112.1 GCA_947313935.1 uncultured Mollicutes bacterium | reverse complement strand
ATATCACCAGATATTTTAATTGTTGATGAAGCACTAGCAGTTGGAGATAGTAGATTTCAAAAAAAATGTAATGATAAAATGGATGAATTAAAATCAAAAGGGATGACAATTTTATATGTTTCTCATAATAAAGGTGCAATCAAAAATATTTGTACAAGATGTTGTTGGGTTCAAGATGGGGAATTAATAAGTATTGGTAATGTCGATAGTGTTACAAAAATGTATGATGAATATATGAATAATATAAAATCACTAAATCTTATAAAAGAAGAAATAAAAGAGGGTAAATATGAATTATCTTAATGCTACTTGGAATTATCGAAATGAGATAATAAGCTTATCTAAACAAGAAATAAAAAAGAAGTATTTAGAAACTGTTTTTGGACCAATTTGGGCGATAGTTCAACCATTAGTTTATATTATTACATTTTGGATTTTTTTTAAATTTGGGATTAGAGAAAATTCTCCAATTAATGGTGTACCAAAAATATTATTTATATTTGCTGGACAAATGCCATGGTTAATTATTTCACAAACAATAACTCAAGGGACAAAAGTTTTTACAAAAAATAGTCAATTAGTTAAAACGATTAAATTTCCAGTTATGGCATTACCTGTAATTGATGTATTATCTAAGTTATATGTTCATATAGTAGTAATGTTAATTACATTTTTAGTTTTTACATTAGCTGGTTATCCCCCAACCATCTATTATATTAATTTTATATTTTTATGGCCATTATTAATTATATTTTTAATTGGGTTAACATTTTTATTAGGAACTTTAACAATAATAATAAAAGATATTCCGGCATTAGTAACATCTATTATGATGCCATTATTTTGGCTAACACCTATTTTATATAATCCAGTTGGACAATTAATAATTATTGAAAAAATTTTTAATCCATTTTATTATTTTATTCAAGGCTATCGTAATACAATGTTATATCATACATTTTTTTGGGAACAACCATTTTATACTACATATATTATTATATTAACAATAATAATATATTATTTAGGATTAAAATTATATACATTTATTCGACCAATTATGTCAGATATTTTATAAAGGAGAAAAATGAAAAAATTAGTAACTTCAATAATAACATTCTATATAGTATTTATCAGTGCTTTAGTTATACGTGCAGATCAAATTCAATTTATAGATGGGGATATGATTAATAAGGAATCAACAGCGACATGTAATTTAGAAAATATTCAAGTTGTTTTAAAATCATCTCAAGATGATTTGTCTCAAGATGATATTTCAAAAACAAATAATAATAGATTATCTTTAACAAAGAAAGCTCCTACAAAAAAAAATAATGTTGATGTAGTTTCATCAAATAATAAAAATAGTCCAAAAGCGCAATATAAAGCTGGTACTAATATTATTACAATACCTTTAAAAAAAGGAGTATTATCTTATCAAGATGGGATATTAACTCAAACAAGTAATTTAATTACTACTGATGAAAATAATAAAGTTATTATTAATGAAAATGAAGTTATTATTAATAATAATAAAATTTTAGCTGCAAATAATTCGATTGTTCAAACTAGTGGTGGAACTAGCAATATTGTTAAAATATATCCAACATTAGACGATATAAAAGAAGATAGTAATGGAATTGCAATAGATGGAGGAGCAAATGAAGGTAAATATTTTGGAACAATTAAAATTAATGATGAATATTATTTTCATGTTAATATTAGTGGATTAGATGGGTATATTAGTCAAAATGATGCACAAATTATTCCAATGTCTTTAGTAAAATCATATTCATATTATGAAAATATTGATGGTGATTGGTATTTTAATATTGCAAATGATCCATTAATATCTACACAATATCAACAATTATATATGGGGACTGCTCCAAATGGAAGCATTGAAAATACTAAATATTATTCTCTTGATGGAGAAAATTATTATTTATCTCCAAATAGTAATCAAAATAGTGATAAATTAACTGGAGCTAATTATTTTAAAAATTTACAATTTCGTACATCATCTAATTATAAAGGATCAGATTATCAAAATTATTTAAAATCAGTTGGTCATTCTAATTCAAAGTATTATAAGTATACAAATGCTTTTGTTGAAGCACAAGAAAAATATAATATTAATTCATTATTTTTATTTGCATTTGCTAATCATGAAAGTGCTTATGGTACTAGTAATTTAGCAAAAACTTGTAATGCTTATTTTGGTCGTGGAGCATTTGATAGTGATCCTGATAATGCATGTAAAGATTATGGATGGTCAGATGCAAGAAGTAGTATTTTAGCTCAAGCAATTTTTTTATCACAAGAATATGCAGATGTAATGGATTCTAAATATTCTGGAACAAATGTAGGAGATAAAAATTCTGGGTTAAATGTACATTATGCCTCAGATCCTAATTGGGGAAGTAAAATTGCAAGTATGATGGCTTCAATTGATAACTATTTAGGTGCAAAAGAGGTTGGTAAATTTAAAATTATTGAATTAACTAAATCTACTCCTGTTTATGTAAATAATTCATTAAAAACAGTTCTTAAACAAACTAGAACAAGTGGAATATATAATTATAAAATTGCTAAAAATGGAAAAGCTAAACCAAAAGTAATTGTAACAGACGAAACTTCAAATGCTTTAAAAATACAATTAGATATGCCGTTATATAATGGTAAAAATTCAAATTATTATTATACATATGCTAAAAAAGGTTCTTATCCTAATTATGAAGGTAAAAATCAATTTGTACCTGTTACTAATAGAACTGGTAGTTTTGCAATTGAGTATGGTTCATATGCAAGTAATGAATATTGGATAAGCAAAAATAATTATAAAATTTTAAATAATGTAACAGCTGTTGCACCAAAAGATTATAAAATTGATCCAAAAGATAAAGTTTGTTCTGTATATGTACGTTCTGATCATACAGGAAGTGGAAATAAAGAAAAATTTTATGTTTCACCTAATGGAGAATATAATTGTCGTTATATTTATTTAAAAGATGATACTTCAAAGCGTATTTCATATACAAAATGGTATTTAGGTGAAAATAGAGGAAGTGCTGCAAGTCAAGAACTTAGTTATTATAATGATTATAATCCTAAAAAAATAAAAAATAAAGAATATTTAGATTTAGATGGAACTGGACATATATTAAAGACAAAATTTACAAAGTATTCATATAATTCAGCGAATAAATTATATCAAAAAGATGAAAAAAAATATAATGGAACAAAAGAAGATGGACTGAAAACAGCTTATACAAAAGCAAAAGTAAGTACAAGTACAGGTAAAACAACTAGTTATATAACATATATATATAATAAAGTAGGAACAAGAATTCAAAGAATAGAAAAAACATATTATTCAAATGGTAAATCACGAACATATTATAATTATATGTATGATAATAACCTTAATTTAATTAATCGAGAAGCAAATAAATATTTAAATACGGGTGTAAAAAAATATTATGCAAATACTAAATATACAAAAAATAAGATAGCAAGTTATAAAGAATATTTCTATAACAGCAGTGGTAAAAGAATTCAAAGAAATGAAAAAATATATAGTAATGGAAAATCTAAAAATTACTATCGTTATTATTATACATCAACAAATAAATATATTCGTCGTGAGAAATATTTATTTGATAAAATGGGACATAAAACATATTATGCAAATACTAATTATAGTAACCATAAGATAGTAAAGTATAAAGAATATAAGTATAATTCAAAAGGGATAAGAATTCAAAGAAATGAAAAATATTATTATTCAAATGGAAAAGCAAATTATAAAAAATATTATTATTATGATTCAAAAGGAAAATATAAAAGTCAAAGAGTAGTATTTTATTAAAAGAAGTTTACGTATATGATATAATATATAAAAGGAGGAATTATGAAATCAGATAAATTCTTATTAGGTGTAGTCTTAGGTGCAGTAGTTGGTGGAATTACTGTAGCTTTATCAACTCCAAAAACTGGAGAAAAGTTACGTGAAGATATAAAAAAAGAGAGTGAAATTTTATATAATGAGGGACGTAAAGTAACTCACGATTTAAATTTATCAACTCATGAACAATTAAGTCATGCGAAAGTTAAAGCAAGTGGCATTTATGAAGATTCTAAAGCGGTAATATATGAAACTACAAATGATGCAACAACAAAAATTCAAGAAACAACATCAAAAATTGGAAATAAAATTGATGGTTTTAAGGAATCTATTGATACAAATACTTTGAAAAAGAAATTAAAAAGTAAAAAAGTTCTAAATGATTTAAGTGAAGAAGAAGAAAAATAGAAGAGTTATAAAAAAAGAGTTTTTAAAACTCTTTTTTTTTATTCTTTATTATTAATTAAATTATATAATTTTTGTACTTCTTTAACTTTTAATTCTCGATAAGCTCCAGTTGGGAGAGTTTCATTAGCTAAATTAAAAAATCCATAACCAATTCTTTTAAGTTCCATTACTTTTGTATCAATTAATGCAAACATTTTACGAACTTGTAAATTACGTCCTTCAAAAATAGTTATTTGAACTCGACCAATTTGACTTTTTTTGTCATAACTAAGTGGAATTACTTTTGCAGGTAATGTTTTTTTTCCTTCAAGATTAATTCCACGTGCAAGTTTAGATAAATCTTGTTTTGAATAATTTCCACGAACTTTAGCAATATAAGTTTTAGGTATTTTAAATTTAGGATGCATTAAACCATTAGCAAGTTCACCATCATTAGTCATTAAAAGTAATCCACTTGTATTATAATCTAAACGTCCAACTGGGTAAATTTTTTCATTAGTTGGTACTAAACTAGTAACAACTGCACGATTAAAATTATCTTTACGAGAAGAAATATAATTAATTGGTTTATTAATTAAAAAATAAACTTTCTCATGATGAAATAAAACAACATCATCTACAATAATTTCATCCTTATAGGAAACTTTAACCCCCATTGCAGTTATAATTTCACCATTAACTGAAACTTTATGTGCTGCAATTAATTCTTCTGCTTTTCGACGTGAATAATCAGAGTTTTCAGCAATCATTTTTTGTAATCTTATTGTATTATTATTCATTTGTTTCCTCCTTAGGTAATTCTAATGTAATATCTTTAATTTCAATATTATCAATATTATCTTCAATAGAAGTAGTATCGACTTCAATAATATTATCAGATGTTAGTAAACGTTTTTTAATTTCTTTAAAGTCTTCAACTGAACTAAATATTTCTAATTCATTATTATCTGCTTCAAGTTTAAAAGTAGAAAGTGGTGGAAGTTGTTCAAGAGAATTTAATCCAAGAAAATCCAAGAAATTAGTTGTAGTACCATATAAATGGGGATGACCAATTTCTTTAGATTTCCCAATAACTTTAATTAAATCACGAACTTGTAATAATTTTAAATTATGACCAACACCAACACCACGTTTTTCTTCAATATCAAAACGAGTAATAGGTTGATTATAAGCAATAATTGATAATGTTTCAAGTGCACTTGAAGATAATTTATCATTAAATACTTGTTCAGTATATTTTTGATAGTAGCTAGTATTTTTAGCAGTTGTACTCATTTTATAAGTTTGTACTGTTTGAATAATTGTTAAAGCACTATCACGATTTTCAAAATCTTTTTTTAGATCATTAATGTTTTGTTCAATAGTCATTTGGTCTATATTAATAATACTAACTAATTCACCAATAGTAATTCCATTAGAACCACTTAAAAATAAAATACCTTCAATAATTTGTTTAATATTATCATTCATAAATCTCCTTATTTTGTGGATAAATTATTAGTTCTTGTGCAACAATTTCAAAAGAAATATATTGTAATTTAAGACCTTCTAAAATTGCAAGAAATAAACTAATAATATTATGAATATTTAAAATTTTAATGCGTTGATTAAAATTAAATTTATTTTTAAGAGTTTTGAATTCAATTAGGTAAACTTCCATATTTAATTCAGGAGTAGACATTATTTTTTCATTTTTATGTTGACTTATTTCATATGCAATTGCTTTTTGAGTAGCAAAAATAAAATCATCAATAGTAAAATTATGTTCAAAAGATTTTTGACGATACTCATTTAAATTTTCTGGTGTTTTTGTAATAAAAGCTCCACGATTTTGATTTAAAATAAAAAAAGAAGTTGAAATTTCTTTATAGCGTTTATATTCTAAAAGTTTATTAATTAAAGTTTCACGATCAAGCTCCAATTCATCAAGTTCATCAAAAAAAGCATCATCATCATTTTGATTAGGTAAAATAGACTTAGATTTAAGTAATATTAATTCTGCTGCCATTTCTAAATATTCAGAAGCAATATCAATTCCTTGTTCATCAATAGTTTTAATATAACTAATGTATTGATTAATCAATTGATTTAAAGAAATATCAACAATTTCAATTTCATGAGTTTTTGATAAATGAAGTAATAGATCTAATGGACCATTAAAATTATCTATATTAAAATCATATGGTTTTTTTGTAGAATTTATTTTTTTATTCATAACACCTCTATTTATTATAACATATTACTATTAAAATAATCAATTGATTAAATATAAATTTAAAATAAAATAAAATTATGTTATAATTTTTATATAAAATAATTATTTAGAATTGGAGTTAATTTGCAAACAAAAAATGAATTGAAAAATTTAATATATGAAGTATTAGCTGAACCAGATAAATTTATTAAATTAATTTTAACAAACCCTTTTTTAAAGATTAATAAGTATCATAAAGTGGTTTTAATAGCTCAAGAAAATACTATATATCAAATAGAATTATATTTTGGAGAGCAAGTAATTCATGAGAATTTTACTGATCAAGACCAAATGAAAAATCGATTATTAAGTCTAATTGATAATGGATTTAAAAATTGTAATATTATAACACTCGATAAAACATATCAAGTATTAATTAATAAAAAAGGTCATATTAAGATTAATATTCAAATAAAAAATACAATAAAAAGAAGTGTAACACATAATAAAATTAAAAATCGATTAATTGATATAAG
>CAMZNW010000111.1 GCA_947313935.1 uncultured Mollicutes bacterium | reverse complement strand
GGTTTACGAATTATATGTCAGACTAAACAAGAATGTTATAGTATTTTAGGGTTAATTCATCAAGCATATACTCCTGTATCTGGACGTTTTAAAGATTATATAGCGATAAAAAAAACAAATTTATATCAATCATTACATACGGCAATTATAGATAAAAACAATATTATTTATGAAATTCAAATTAGAACTTATGAAATGGATCAAATTGCAGAGTATGGTATTGCAGCGCATTATTTATATAAAGAAGGAAGTAAAAAAGATAGTTTGAGTAAGCTATATCAATTAGAACAAGAGCCATATGAACAATTAGAAGCTGAAATATTTGAATCAAGTATTTATACTTATACTCCAAATCAAAAAATTATAAAGTTACCACAAAATGCTTCTGTTATTGATTTTGCATATCGAATACATTCTAGTGTTGCTGAGAGTATGACAGGAGCGATTGTAAATGGGAATATTCAAAGTTATGAAACACCACTAAAAAATGGAGATATTGTAAAAATAAATACAAAAAAAGGTTTTAATGCTCCAACAAAAGAATGGCTTGATATTGCTAAAAGTGTACATGCAATTAAAAAAATAAAATCATTTTTAAAAAAACAAAATTATACAAAAGAATATGATGAAATAAAGTATGGTAATGAAATATTAATGAATTGTTTAAAAGAATTAAATATAAGTCCAAATGAATTAAAACAAAAAGGTAAATTACAAGAAATGGGTCATTATTTTTCATATGAACAGGAAAATCAATTGTTGTTAGCAATAGGACAAAAAAAAATAAGTAAAGCACAAATTATAAAATATTTAACACCTAAAGAATTTGTTGTTAAATTAGATCAACAAGGTATTAATTATAATGAACAATTGATTGTAGTTCCTGGAGCAAATGGGATTAAGACAGTATTAGCAAATTGTTGTAATCCAATAATAGGTGATAAAATTGTTGGAAAAGTTATAAGTGGTGTTGCGATTAAGATTCATCATAAAGATTGTAAAAATATTAAGAATGAAAAATATTTAATAGATGCATATTTTAATGAACAATTCATTAAAAATAATAAATTTATAGTACAATTAGTTTGTTTTGGTGATAATGATAATGAATTATTAAGTAATGTAATTGATTGTTTTAATAAGAGTCCAATTACAATTAGTAATTTCAATGCATCAAGTTATGATGATATTGCAAAATTATTAATAGATATTTTAGTGAATGATAAAACAGAAGTAGATGAAATTATTAAACAATTAATGATGTTGAAAAATATTTCAGATGTTAAAAGGAAAATAAATTAGGAGAATGATGGAATTGTTATCACCAGTAAAAAATTATCAGACAGCAAAAGGAGTTATTCAAACAGGATGTGATGCAATATATTTTTCATCAATGTCATTTGGTGCGCGTGTTAATGCGAGTTTAAATTAGGAAGAAATCATTAAAATAGTCGAATATGCTAATAAATATAAAGTGAAAAGTTATGTTACTTTTAATATAGTTATTTTGGATGAAGAAGTAGAAATATTTTTAAGTGAGATTGATCAATTATATCAATGTGGAATTGATGGAATTATCCTACAAGATTTTAGTTTTATTGATTTGATAAAGAAAAATTATCCAGATTTAGAAGTACATTGTTCAACTCAAATGCATGTTACAAATGTTTTTGCAACTAAATTAGTTCAAACTCTTGGAAGTAATCGGATTGTAGTAGCACGTGAAATGCAATATGAAAATATTCGTACAATTAAAGATGCTACTAATATTGAAATTGAAGCATTTGTTCATGGGGCATTATGTGTATCTTATTCTGGACAATGTTATGATTCAACTTTACTTGATCAAAAATCTGCTAATCGTGGTCGTTGTTCACAATATTGTCGAATGCCCCAAAAAATAATAAATAAAAGAACACAAAAAGTAGTGTCAAAAGGACAATATCCATTATCATTAAAAGATTTAAACAATATTGAAAATTTAGATAAGTATTTAGCAAGTGGAGTTGATAGTTTAAAGATTGAAGGACGTTTAAAAGAGTTGAGTTATGCTCTTGAAGTAACAAAACAATATCGTATGGCTTTATCTGGTGAAAAAATATCTAAAGATAGTCTGCGAGTAGTTTATAATCGAGATTTCACAACGGGAAGAATTAGTGGAGTTAATGGAGAAGTATTAGTTAATTATAATAAACAAAATAAGAATGGTTCTAAACTTGGTACAGTAATTAGTTGTGATTTGAATACTAATTTAATCTATCGATTTTATAAATATATAATTACGATTGATACAAAAAATATATTACATAAATTAGATAATATTCGATTTTTAGATGGTGATTTTGAAGACGGACAAGTAATTGATGTTTTTAGTGATGAAAATAACCAATCTTTTTATTCAAATATTAATGTTAAATCTGGAAGTTTAGTATATCGTACACAAAATAAAGAATTAAATGACATGTTAAGTACTTATCCAATGAAATATGAAAGAAAAATTAATATAGAGATAGATTTGATAATAACAAATAAGGTGTGTTTTAAAATTAATGGACAAATATTTAATAGTAGTATTAATGTACAAGTAGCAAAAAATAGTCCAATTTTAAAAGTTAAGGTAATTGAAAAATTAAATAAGACAAAAGATACACCATATAATATTTGTATTAAAGATTTTATTTATAGTGAAGATATGTTTATAAATTTATCTGATTTAACAATTTTAAAAAATGAAATTTTAAATATATATGAAAAATTAAATAGTAAAAATCGAGAGAGTAATTTAATTAGTATAGATAGAAAAAATTCAAATAAATGCATGGATGATATTAAGTATTATTTTGAAGTACAAACTTTAGAACAATATAATGTAGTTAAAACAATGGATGGCGTAGAAATTATTATTGGTTCATTAGCTTTAGCTAAAAAAATAAATACACAAACTGACATTATTGCAACTCCTCGCGTAATTTATGATAATGAGTGGGATGAAGTTGATGAAATAGTTAGTACATATCAGCGAGTATGTGTTTCTGATTTAGGAGCTTTAAATCGTTATGTTGATAAAAAATATGTTATGACAAATTATACATTTAATACAACAAATTTGATTAATCAAGAAAAGTTAGTAAGTTTAGGGGTTAAAGATACAATGTTGTCAATTGAACTTAATTTTGAACATTATAAAAAATTTAATAATAAACATAGTATAGCGAATATTTATGGAAAAGTGCCAGTTATGTTAATGGATTATTGTCCGATTAATTTACAAAAAACTAATAAGTGTGGAAATTGTCGACGTTGTCATAATGGAGATTATTATTTAGTAGATAATTACCAACGAGAATTTTTATTATTGTATGAATCAATGGGTAGAATGAGTATGTATTCAAATGATTGTGTTAATTTATTAGATAAAGTTGATAATTTTAAAGCAATTGGAATTAATCAGTTTCATATTCGTTTAACAAATGAAAATATAGAACAAGTTTTGTTAATTAAAGATGCAATTAAAAATGGTAGTAGTTTAGGTAAAGGTAATTATTTTAATGGTAATTATTATAAAAAAATTTTATAGGAGATTAAATGAGTTGTAATAATGGATGTGAATTTTTAGAAAATGAAGCAGTTTTAATAAAAATACGTGAAAAAGGTGTATCAAATGTTGAGATACCAGAAGCTTTTACGATTAATTGCGAATGTGGAAATAGTTTTATAATGTCTACACATGAAAGCTCTTGTAAGATGTGTAATACTATTTATGCTGTAACACCATGTCATAATACAGATATAAATAGTATTGTAATGGTTAAAACAAATTAGAAATATAATTATAATAATATTTTATTATAATATACATGAAAGTAGGATTATAATGCATACATCAATAGGTAAATATATAATGTTTAGTATAGTATGTTTAATAGTAATTATTGGACCAACTAGTATCTATGCATTTGAATCATTAAACAATAATGGATATAATGTAGTAAATAAAAAATATGAAAACTTAGTAGAAGTTAATAATAAAAATAAAATTAACACTAAACCGAAAATTAATATTAAAACTAAAACTGTTGTATACGATAATGATTTGGATGATTTTATATCAACAGAACAAATTATTAAATTATTAGATGTTAAGATTAGTGATAAAGAAGATGAATATATTGATCCAAATCAAATAATTGTAGAACCAAGTCAAATAAAAACTTCAGAATTAGGATTAAATGAAGTAGTAATTACATATGTAGATAATGGAGGTTTAAAAGCAAGTAAAGAAGCAACAATTGAGATAAAACATCATAATATTGCTCCAGAAATAAATTTATTAGTAAGTAATAATGTACAAGTTAATTCAAAATCATTACCAATGGATTTTGATGAAATAATAAATTATTTAGGTTTGAGTATAATAGATGTAGAGGACGGGAGAATAAAAACAAATAAAAAAAATGTTTTAATTGATGATGTAAAACATGAAATAGTTATTAATGTAGTAGATAAAGATGGTGCCCAAACTACAAAAACAATTAATTATGAAGTTTATGAAACAAATAAATATTTAGCATATATATTTTTGATATTAATAGGAAATTATTTTCTTTATAAGAAATATATTAGTAATAAAAATAAATAGATAAAAAATTTGTAACAGTTATGAGTAAGCATTATAAATATAATTGTATGCTATTTTTTTAATTGAAACTAAGGGGTTGTATGATTAAAAAACAAGACTTAGAAAATAAATTTACCAAAGAATTAATTAAAGATGCTAATTGGGAATATGATGATAATATTATTTCAATTTTAAAAGAAACTAAAAAAGATAATGCAACTATTGTCTTTACAATTAAAGTAAATAATAAAGTTGAAAAATTTGATGTACTATTAATAATTAGTGAACAACACGATAAAATAAATGGTTTTTGTTTTTGTTAAGAATCTTTAAATAATGGTATTTGTAAGCATATGGTTATGGGATGTATTGCAATTAATGACCATTTATCGCTTCAAGAGCAAGAACAAGTTAAAGCAAAGACTGATTTATATAAATTGGACTTATTAAAAAAAATATATGCACCACAAAAAAAATATGATTCAGTAGTAGTCGATTTATTAATTCGTAATAGTGAATTAAATAAATTTAAAATAGATTTACGTGTTAGTTTATTAGGAAATAAACCATATACTGTTAAAAATGTAGATAAATTTATTAATGATATAACAAACGATAATTATTTAAATTTGGGAAAAGAGTTAGTATCAAATAACTATAAAATAGATATTTTATCTCAAAATTTATTACGAGAATTAAAGTTATTAGTAGAGAGTTTTAAAAATAATCAAAAATCAATCAATACTCAATTAGTCGATATTGAAACTTTATCAATATTACTAAAAACAAAAATTAATCAAAGAATTTATATTTATGATGCGGAATATTTAATTAAAGATCGATTAGATGATATTGTTATTTATATTGATTATTTAATGGAACATGAATATATGATTAAATTGAAACGAAGTAATGAATTTGAATATTTAACAAATGGAATTGTAATAAATCATTTAAATAAGGTTGTTTATGTATTAAATGCACAACAATTAAATAAGATAAAATTATTGGATTCTTTTAATGATGAAAAAAAAGAATTTATTGTGGTTGCTAAAGAGGCAGAAGATTTTATTAATAACGTAGTACCAAATATATATAATGAATTTGAAATAAAGTTTGCTCCACAATTTAACTTTACAATAATTGATGAATGTTTTAAGGCTAGTTTGTATTGTTATCAAGAAAATAAAGTAATTAAAATTAAACCAATTTTTAAATATGGAGAATATGAAGTTGGAATTAAGCAAGAAAATATTTTAATAAAAAGAAATTATGAAAAAGAAAATTTTGTTATACAATCTTTAATTAATCAAGGTTATATTTATGATGCTGAGAGTATGTGTTTTATTGTTAGTGCAAATAGAGCACAATATTATTTTTTAACTAAAAATTTATTTGATATTAAACAAAATTACGATGTGTTTTTAGATGAAAAATTACAAAAGAAAATATTAAATTATGAACCAAATCAAAGTAAATTTAATATTGATTTTAATGAAGAGAAAGAATATTTTGAAATTGATTTTTCTCTTGGAGATGTTAATATCGAAGAATTAAATGATATTTTAAAAAGTTATGTAGATAATAAAGAATATCATCTAATGCAAGATAATCGTTTTATATCATTAACAGATTCACAATTAATTAATCAATTATTATTTTTAAAGGAAGTAATTGGAGATAATTCTCATAAATTAAATACATACCGAATACCAAAATATCAAGCTTTTAAGATTAAAAGTAGCGCAGAAAAATTATTTGGTAATCTTACGTCAAATCATGAATTTGATGATTATATTGAGAAAATAACTTTAATTGAAGATCTTGAAATAAAAGTTTTTAATAATAAAAATTATCAATTACGTGATTATCAAGTAAAGGGAGTTAGTTGGTTAACAACTTTATATAAAGCTTCTTTAGGTGGACTATTAGCTGATGAAATGGGTCTTGGGAAAACAATTCAAGTAATTAGCTTTTTTGAAGTTAATTTAATTAAAAAAGCGATAATTGTAATGCCAAAAGCTTTGTTATATAATTGGGAAGCTGAATTTAAACGTTTTAATAAAAATCAAAAAATAGTAATAATTGAAGGTAATAAACAACAACGGACTAAAATATGTAGTAAATTAAAGGGTGATGAAATTATATTAATTGCTTATTCAACTTTAATAAATGATTATGAATATTTTATTGAACAACACTATGAATGTATTGTAATTGATGAAGCACAATATATAAAAAATGCTGAAACTAAAACGTCTCGTGTTGTTAAGCAATTACAAGGAAATTTTTTTATTGCTTTAACTGGTACTCCAATTGAAAATAATTTATTAGAATTATGGTCATTATTTGATTTTATAATACCTGGTTATTTACAAAACTCACAAGAATTTGTTAAAAAATATATTAATAATAATAAAAATAAAGAAAAATTAATTAATCAATTAAAGCAAATAACAAAACCATTTATTTTACGACGAAATAAAAATACAGTTTTAAAAGAGTTGCCAGAAAAAGTTATTCGTAATGTTTATTGTGAAATGCCTGAAATGCAAAAAGCATTATATGCAAACTATATTAATGATATAAAGCAAAAAAAAATTATCAATACTTCTAATATGGAAGTATTAGCTGCTATTACAAGGTTAAGACAAATAAGTATTGATCCAAGTATAGTTTATCCAGATTATTTAGGTGATAATGCGAAATTAATTATGTTTGATGAGATAATTGATGAAATAATTACAAGTAATAAAAAAGTTGTTATATTTTCTCAATTTACAAAAGTATTAAAAAAGTTAGAACAACGCTTAGAAGAAAAAAAGATTAAAAGTTATTATTTAGATGGTAAAACTAAACCGAAGCAACGTTTAATGGATGTAGAGAAATTTAATAAAAATCATGTACCAGTTTATTTAATTTCATTAAAAGCAGGTGGAGTTGGTTTGAATTTAGTTGGTGCATCAAATGTAATTATTTATGATCCTTGGTGGAATCCAGCAGTGGAAGCACAAGCAATTGATCGAGCACATCGAATTGGTCAAAACAATAATGTTCAAGTATTTAGATTTTTAACAAAGGATACAATAGAAGAAAAAATTAATTTATTAAATGAACAAAAAAAAATAATTTCTGATGATATTTTAGACGAGGAAGTAAGTTATTTAAATAAGTTATCAATTGATGTTATAAAAGATTTATTGGAGGAATAGTGATATATTTTGATTATGCAGCAACGACCAAAATGGATGAACAAGTTTTAGAAACATATGAAAAAGTAGCTAAAAAACACTATTATCATTTAGATAATACAAAAGAATCTTTAAAAATAAAAAATGCTGCAATAAAAAAAATAATAAGTATACTGAATTTAGAAGGATATGAACTTATTTTTACTCCAAGTGGAACATTAGCAAATCATATGTTAGTAACAAGTATAGCAGATAAATTTAGTTCAAAAAAACATTTTATTACAAGTAAATATGAACATAATTCGATGTTAAAAACGTTTCAATATTTAGAAACATTAGGTCACCAAGTAACTTATATTAATCCAAATACAGATGGTATAATTAATAGTGAAGATGTTATAAAGGAAATAAAAAAAAATACGGTATTAGTAAGTATTATGACAGTTAATAATGAATTAGGGACTGTTAATGATATTGATGAAATAAGTAAAAATATAAAAAATATTAATCCACAAATTGTTGTAATAACAGATTTTATCCAAGGATTAGGAAAAATAAAAATCCCAACTTTCAAATATATAGATGCTTTTACTATTTCTGGACATAAAATATCTGGTCCAAAAGGAATTGGAATTGTTTTTTATCAAAAGAAATTAAATTTTACAAATACAAATGCTTATGAACATTATAATACAATGTTGCGTGGAACTCAACCATTAGAGAATATAATTGCTATAACTAAAGCAATTGAGTTATTAATGGATAATTATAATGATAAACTTATTAATTTAAATGATAATTTAAATTATTTAACCCAAAAATTAAAAGTTATTCAAGGTGTTGAGTTTAATACATTACCAATTACTAATATTGTTTCAATAACATTTAATAACATTCTTCAAGGTGAAAGTTTAGAACAACTATTTTATGATAATGGGTTTAAAATATCAACAAAAAGTGCATGTAGTACAAAAGTAAAAAGTACCTCAATAAGTTTAAAAGCAATTGGTGTTAAACAAGAAATAATGCAAAAAACAATTCGAATTAGTATTTCAAATACAACAACAAAAACTGAAATAGATCAATTATGTAATTTTATTAAGAAAGTGAGTACTAATAATGAAAGTAATTTTAATTAGATTTGGAGAATTAACTTTAAAAGGAAAAAATAGAAAAGAATGTGAGCGAGTATTATATAACAATATTCAAAAACAATTAAGTGATTTTGAATTGACTTTTCATAAAGATCGAAATAGAATATATATAAATATTCGAAAAGTAGAATATTTTGAAGAAATAAAAGGGATTATAAAAAAAATTCCAGGAATTCATTCATTTTCAATTGCTGATGTTTGTGAACCAAATATTGAAACAATAAAAGAAGTTGCAATAAATAATTTTAATATTGATATGCCATGTTTCAAAGTTAATACTAAGCGTTCAGACAAAACATTCCCATTATTATCTCAAGAAGTTTCACGAATAGTTGGAGGAGCAATTTTATTTGCCAATGATGGATTAAAGGGGATGCGAGTTGATGTTAAAAACCCAGAACAAGAAATAAATATTGAAATTCAAAAAAATAGTGCATATGTTTTTCATCAAAAAATTCTTGGGATGGGGGGGTTACCAATTGGAACAGCTGGAAAGAGTATTGTATTATTAAGTGGTGGAATTGATTCACCAGTTGCTGCAATTATGGCAATGAAAAGAGGATTAAAAATTACATGTCTTCATTTTTCTTCCCCGCCATATACAAAACAAGAAAGTTTACAAAAAGTATTTGATTTAGTAAAAATTCTTCAAACTTTTGACAAAGATATAAAATTAATTGATTGTAACTTTTCAGAAATACAATTAGCAATTCATCAAGAGTGTCAAGACCGCTATGAAGTAACGATTTTACGTCGTATGATGTTACGTCAAGCAAGTCGAGCATGTTATAAAATGCGTTCACGTGTAATTATAACAGGAGAATCATTAGGACAAGTAGCTAGTCAAACGATTGATGGAATGTTTGTTACAGACAACACTGTACCAAATTTAATTTTACGGCCTTTAATTACAATGGATAAATTAGAAATTATTAAATTAGCTGAAAAATATAAAACTTATGAAATATCTATTTTACCATATGAAGATTGTTGTGTAATATTTTTACCTAAAAATCCTGCAACAAGTCCTAAATTAGAAATAATTGAAGCAGAAGAAGAAAAAATAGACTTTAAAAAATTAATTGAAAATTCTCCAATTAAAATATATAAATATAATGACTTACATCAAACAAATAGTATTTTAGATGAGTTAATGTGAAAAATAAATTAAATATTACTCTTGAAAGTGACAGTCAATTTAGTTTGTTGTTAATGATGGGAATTAGTTATGGAATATTTAGTAAACATAATTTAAGTATTGAATTGAATTTCCAAAATGATAAAACAAAAAGTCATCTTTATTTTGTGAAATTTAGTGATTTTTTAGAATCAGAAAAAGCTACTCAAAAATTTTATTGTGGTGGTATTTTAGAAAATACTATAAATGAAATAAATTTAAAAAATTATGAAATTTATTTCGAACAAAAATTAATATTAAAACCTGAAATAATACAAGAAAAAAATATAACTATTATTACAAATATGATGTTTAACAGCATTATAGAAAAACAAAGTTTAGATAAAGCCTGCATAATAATTTTCAAAAATCACATTCCCAAAAAAGTAGCTTTAGATTTCATTTATGCTTATAATGAGTTAGTTCAATTTATTAGTATGTTAACAATATTAGATATTAAAAAATATATAGAAGAAGTATGCATTTGTGATCAAAAATTAGAAGAGATATTATATAACTCAACTTATGAAATAGCTCAAAAAGTAACTTTGAAAAAATATAAAGAAGTAAAACAATTAGTTAATGTTAATAATGAGATAAAGTATTCCAAGCAATTTATTTGTTAAGAGACACTTTGGAACTTTTAATTAAAAAAGTTAAATTATGATATAATATTAAAATGAAAATAAATTTATAGTTTTTAAAGTATTAAAATGAAAAATGGACAGAATTAAAAGAAATATTTTAAATCTATAATTGATATATATAAAATAGATAATACGAAATTTTATTATAAAAAAGGAGAAAAAATGCGCAAAACATTAATTATTAATTCAGGAAGTTCATCTTTGAAATTCAAATTATATAATATGCCTCAATATGAAGTAATTTGTGAAGGGATTATAGAAAGAATAGGTCAAGAAGCAAATTTCGTCCTAAAATATCAAAAACAAAAACATGTTATAGAACAAACTATTATTACTCATGAAGTAGCAATTAATTTATTATTAGAACAATTAAAAAAACATAAATTAATTGATGATTTGGCTGAAATAACTAAAGTTGGACATCGTGTTGTTCAAGGTGGGGAAATATTTACTAGTTCTACTATTGTTAATGAACAAAAACTTGAACAAATATATGAATTACAAAAATTAGCTCCTTTACATAATAAAGCTAATGCTGATGGAATTAAAATATTTATGAAATTATTACCAAATGCACAAAATATTGCTGTCTTTGACACAGAATTTCACCAAAGTATGCCAAAAGAATCATATATATATCCAGTACCATATAGTTGGTATAAAAAACATGGAGTTCGTCGTTATGGAATGCATGGAACAAGTCATAAATTTGTAGCTAATAAAATTTCTCAACTAGAAGGAGTACCCCTTGAAGATTTAAAAATAATTAATTGCCACCTTGGAAATGGTGCTTCATTATGTGCAATAAAAGATGCCAAAGTATTAACTACTTCAATGGGATTAACTCCACTTGCAGGAATTATGATGGGAACTAGAAGTGGAGATATTGATCCATCGATAATTGAGTACATGGCCAAAGAATTAAATAAAGATGTTTTTGAAATAACACATATTTTAAATAATGAATCTGGAATGTTAGGAGTATCTGAATTTTCAAATGATTGTCGTGATTTAGCTAAAAAAGCTGACGATGGAGATATGCAAGCTATATTTACTTTTGAATTATATGTTACTCGTTTAGTAGAAACAATTGGTGCATATGCAGCTCGAATGGGTGGTCTAGACATTATTTCATTTACAGGTGGAATTGGTGAAAATAATGCTTTAATTAGAAAAATGACTTTAGATGCTTTAGATTTATTCAATATAAAAATTGATAATAGTATAAATATAAATAGCACTCTACATGATGATCGAGTAATAACTTTAGATGATTCTAGTGTTAAAGTATGGGTTGTTAATACAGATGAAGAATATCAAATTGCTTTAGAAGCAGAAAAATTTTAAGGAGTACAATGAGTCAAATAAAAAAACGTAATCCTATATTTGATAATTTAAAATTTGTGTTGATTATATTAGTTGTAACAGGTCATACTTTGGGTCATGTTCATCGAAGTAATCCGTATTTTTTTGATGCAGTAGGTGGATACATTTATAGTATTCATATGCCAATGATGATTTTTATTTCTGGTTATTTTGCAAAAAATTTAGATAAAAGAAAATTTAGTATAATTTTGAAAACAACAATTAAATCATTAATTATTCCTTATTTAATTACAACAATTATTTATCGGTTTTATCATGGTGCTATAAGTGGCACTATAAATTATAATTTATGGTATCAATCTTATGCATTGTGGTTTTTAATAGTATTAGCTTGGTATCGTTTAGCTCATAAAATATTTTATAAGTGGAATAAAAGTGTCTTATTAATAATTGCATTATTAAT
>CAMZNW010000110.1 GCA_947313935.1 uncultured Mollicutes bacterium | reverse complement strand
GTTCCTTCTTCATCTGGATTTATCGCTGCATCATCCATTGTTACTGAATCAAAATTAATTTCTCCATCAACAGCATCAATTACAGATACCAAATATTTATCTTTAGTTGGTTTTGTATCTCCTGTTTTCATTGTTAAATTTTGTGTTGTAATTACTGGTGGTGTTTCATCTACTGTCATATTAGCAGTCGCATTTGCTGTATTTCCAGCTGCATCATTTACTTGAAATTTAACTTCATAAGTTCCTTCTTCATCTGGATTTATCGCTGCATCATCCATTGTTACAGAATTAAAATCAATATCACCATCTATATTATCAGTTACTGATACTAAATATTTATCTTTTGTTGGTTTTGTATCTCCTGTTTTCATTGTTAAATTTTGAGTTGTAATTACTGGTGGTGTTACATCAGGAGTTGAATCTTTAATAATCAAATTCACAATATTAGTTGTAACATTATTATCTGAATCTGTAACATATAATTTCATTGGAATAGTACCAACTTTTGATGAATCTTCTAAATTAGATACCAAAACAACATCATCTACTGTTAAATCATCAACATCATCACTAATATTCAATATATATTTATCTTTAGTTGGTAAATCATCACCTTTTTGAATTGTTACATCTTGCGTTGTTAATACTGGAGCACTACTTGTTGCATCTGCTGTAACAGTTAAATTTTTAGTTACTTCAGAATAATTTCCATCATGATCCATAATAGAAAATTTTACATCATATGTACCTTCAGTATCTAATTTTATTGCATCATCATTCATAGCAACATCACTAATTTCAACATCATCAAAATTATCTGTAATAGTACTTAAATATGCTTCTTTTGCAGGAGAAACACTATTTAAAGATGTTGTAAGTGAAGTTCCTGTTATTTCAGGCGCTATATTATCCTTAACAATTAACTTTGTTTTAACAACTATTTTTTCATTATTTGAATCTATACCAGTTAATTTAACTTCATATTTTCCTGGTTTTGTCATATCAACATCTTTATCATCCATTGTTACATCATCATTAGTAAATGTATTTCCTAAATCATCAAAAAGTGAAACAATATAATCCTCTTTTTTGGGTTTTGATTCATTAATTGATTTAATTACATTTTGTGAATAAATTTTAGGACCTTGTCCATCTACAACTGTTAATTCAGCTTCTTCATTAACAGAATATCCAACTTTATCATATCCACTAATAACTACTTTATATGTTCCAGTTTTATTCATTTTCACATCACTTGCATCAATATGCAAACTTCTTATATCAAAGTCTGTATCACTTTCATCTACTAAAGATTGGACGAAAAAACCTACATCTGGAATATTATCACCTTTTTGTGCAATTGCATTTTGTGTTGTTAATTTTGGTCCTTCTTTATCAGATACACTAACAGTAGCAAATGAAGTTCCTGGCATCATATATTTATCTATAACACTAAACTTAACCTTATATACACCTGCTTTAGACATATCAACTTTACTTAAATCCATATTTACATCGTCTGTTGTTAAATCTAAATCAAGAGAAAATAAAGCTAATGAAAAATCTTCTTTTGTCGGTAAATGAGCATTTTTAGCTACACTAATATCATTTACATTGATAATTGGCTTAAAAGCATTTGTAACCATTAACATAGCATGTTCAATAGTTGTATTATGATATTTATCAGTAATAGTTAAAGTCATCGGATAATCTTTAGTAACATTCATATCAATATCACCTGTATCACTTGTAATTACAACATCATCTACTTTTAAATCTTTATCGACTATATCATAAACACTATTTACAAAGTCTTCATTAGTAGGTAATGCAGCACCGACAGGTTTTGCAACATCTTTATTAAAATTCATAATTGGACTTACTGTATCTGGAAGAACAATTAATTCAGTTTCTGTACTACCTATATTACCTTCTTTATCTTCAACACTTAATAAAACTTTATGTGTTCCAGGAGTTAAATTAGCTCCTTTCATATCTAATTTCATTGTAACATCAGAAGCAGTTAAATCAAGATCTTTTGAATCAACAACACTATCAACAAATTCTTCTACTTTTGGGATACTACTTTCAATATTTATTGTTATTGGATGTGCTTTAATGATTGGAGTTACATCATTAACTCTTAAACTAGCAGACTTATATCCTACATTATTTTGACTATCAACAATACTAAAAATTACATCATAATCTCCTTTTTTTGTATTATCAACAAAACTAGAATCTACTTTAATATTGTCCAAAGATAAATCTCCATCTTCATTGTCATATATACTTTTAATAAAATCTTTAGTTGAAGGTATTGGATCATTTACATTTATTTCTAAATTTTTAGTGTCTATTTTTGGTGGATTAATGTCTTCAACATGTATAAAACTAAATACATTATCAGATATTCCACTTTCATCATCTGTTACTGATACCACTACTGATGCAACTCCAGCTTTTGATGTATCTACACCAACAATTTTTGTTGTATATGAAATTGATTCTCCTTCTAATGTAACATCTTCAATGATATCTTCTGCAGTTACTTTACTTCCAATTTCTACATATATATCACCTTTAGTACTTACTACTAAATGAGCACCAACAATTACTTCTGCTAATACTTTCCCTGTGAAATTAGCACCATCATCAAATGTTTCAGAATAATTATTTGTTCCATCTACAAGTTTAGCACTTGAATTAATAGTAACTGCATTACCTTTATAATCAATTACATTAGGTTTATATGTATCATCTAAATCACCTGCAATTTCGTCCAAAAATATATTTTGATTACTAATCGATAAATTAGTTATATCATCATTAATAGGAGAAGCATCTAAAATACCATTATTATCTAAATTTAATGTATCTAAAGTCATTGTAGCAACTTCACTTATTGTTTCAATTCTATTATCATTTAATGTTAATGATGTAATTTTATTATCATTTTCTAAACTAGCAATATTATTAATATGATTATTACTAGCATCTAGAGTTGTAAGTTCATTTAATGTATTCAATCCATCTAAATTATCAAGTCTATTATTTGCAACATTTAACTCAGTTAAATTTGTTAAATTTGTTAAACCTTGTACATCATGTAATTTATTATTTTTTAAATTCAAAACTTTTAAATTTGTTAAATTTGAAAGTGGAGTTATGTTTCTAATTTCATTATTTTCTAATTGTAAATTATCAATACCTGTTAAGTATTCTGCTCCTGTTAAATTAGAAACACCTTTTGATACTGTTATAGTTCCTGTTAAATTATTTAAATCAGACACAGTTAAATCTTGATTTTCTTTACTTGCTGCAGTTTGCAATGCATGTTTAAAATATGCATCTGGTATCTGTACAACATCATTACTACCCATTTCTTTTGCATCTAATCCTACTATAACTACTACTAGCAACACTGATATAATTCCACCCATTACTTTATTTATTAATTTCTTAGACATAAATTTCTCTCTTTCTTTATAAGAATACTTTTTTATTTTTATTCACACCAAATCGTATATTAAAATACCTACTAAATATTTTAAATCTTAACTTAGTTTCATATAAATATTACTATATTATTTCATTTTGTTTCAAAAAGCTCTCAATATAACTCATACTTTTATTACCATAAAAACGATCTATTTCTTCTTTATTTTTTATTAAAACTACTGTTGGTACTGTAATAATACAATACTTTTTAGCTAATATTTTGCCTGTATTTTTATCAAGAATATAAACTTTCGGTGAATTTTTTAGTTGAGAAATATTTGATTTTAATATTTGACAAGTTTGACAACCTTTTATTGTAAATATTAATAAACATATTTCCTCTAATTCTTCAATTATAACTTGATGATTATCTTCTTTCACTTTACTCCTACATTTTATTAGGTATTTTAATTCCTAATATATCTAATGATTCCTTAATAGTTTTATGAGCTAACATTAAATTTGATATCAAATAATTTTTATTATCTTCATCCATAGATAAAATATGTACCGATTGATATAAACTATTCACAGATGTTGCTACATCAAAAACATAACTACATAAATGATGCATTGAATAATCTTTTATACAAGCTTCAATAGCTAAATCAAAGTTTAATATTTTAAATTGAAGTTCTTCAATAATCTCAGAATGGTATGTACTATTAAAACTAATATTTTTAATATTTGCATCAGTTATAATTTTATTTATTCGTACTGCCGTATATAATATATATGGCCCAGTTTTTCCATGAAATTCAGTAAAACGATCTACTTCAAAAATATAATTAGTTTCACGATAATTTTGTAAATCTGCAAATTTCACTACACTATTTACAAGAATTTGAATATCATCTTTACTCAATCTATTATCATGTGTTGTTTTTTCTAATAATTTTTCTTCAACCATATTAAAAAGTGTTGTTAATTTTAATACTCCTCCATCACGAGTTTTAAATGGCTTATTATCAGTTCCATTCATTGTCCCAAATTTGACATGTTTCATTATCGTTTTTTCTGGTACTATATTTGCTAGTTTAGCACTTGTAAATACTTGATTAAAATGGAGTGCTTGGCGTGCATCTACTACATAAACATATTCATCAGGTTTAAAATCTAATTGACGTTGATATATCGTTGCTAAATCTGAAGTTGAATATAAAAATGAACCATCACTTTTTTCAATTAAAAATTCTGTATACTTCCCATCTAAATCAATTATTTTAGCCCCTTGAGAATCTTTAACTAAATTAGCATCATTAAGTTTTTGCATAGTTTGTTCAATATATGGAAAAGAATTACTTTCTCCATACCATAAGTCAAATGAAACATCTAATTTATCATAATTTTTTTTAATATCTGCAATTGATAACTTGACAATTTCATTAAATAGTTTATTATATTCTTCATGTCCCTCTTGTAATTGAGCTGTAATTTTACGCACTTCAATTAAAACTGTTTCATCTTCTTTAGATAATTTAGATATTAATGGATAAATACGCTCTAAATCATCAATAGTAAATTTAATATTTTCTGTTAAATCATCTAATTTTTCATCAATTAAACCATATATAACTTGACCAATTTGAAGACCATAATCCCCTAAATGAACATCTGAAATAGTTTTATAACCCAAGTAATTGTACAATCTTTTTAAACTCTCTCCAAGTACAGCCGAACGTAAATGTCCAACATGTAATGGTTTAGCAACATTTGGTCCTCCAAAATCTAATAAATATGTTTTTTCTTCTACTATTGGTTGATATAACTGTTTTGTTCTTAATAATTCAGCTAATAATTTATTTTTAATTTCTTTTTTAACTTTAAAATTTAAAAATCCCGGTTTACAAAATTCAACTTCACTAAAAATATTATTAGAATCAGAGTTAATTTCTTTAATTATCTCCTCAGCTATTTCTTGAGGTGGTTTTTTAGACATACTACTCATTTTAAATAAAGAATTACATTGATATTCACATAAATCAAATCGTTTTGATAATGTTACGATTGCTAAATCTTCATCAAAGTTAAGTTCTTTAAATATTTTTTTTAAGTACTTATTAATTTGTTTTGTTAACATTTTCCTCTTTCCAAAATATATTATATTATATTTAGACTTGTTTATGTAAATTTTATTCTACTTTATAAAATACTTAACCTATTTTTATAATGAAAAAATAATATAACTACTCTACTATTTATTTTTTAATAACTATTTACATTTATTTAAACTTTATATAAATTATTATTCTATACTACATTAATTTATTCAACACTTAATATAGTACATCTTTTACAATAATTATTATTTTTATACTTTAATAACAAAGGAACATTAATTAATATACTTATAAATATATAAAAAAGTGATTTAAATAATCTAAATCACTTATACATATAATTATTATTTAAAATTCTCTTTAAATTATTTTACTTGCTATCATTTCCATATGCCACTTCTTTATCTGGTAAAATTAAATGTAATATAATTCCCATTATTGCAGCTAAAG
>CAMZNW010000109.1 GCA_947313935.1 uncultured Mollicutes bacterium | reverse complement strand
ACCATGTGTATCATAATAATACTTAGTCATACTAGTTGCTTTATGTGTTTTTGTACTATAATGTGTTTGAGTATAAATTTTTTTATTTCCATTTGTATAATATGTTTTTATATTTCTTAAATATTTTACTCCTGCAGAATTATATTTATATTCAGCATAATCTGTTATTTTACCATTACTTGCATAATTTGTACGAGCAGAATATGTTCTCTCACCTTTAGTATTAAAAGCATATAAGTTACGAAGTTTTAAATTATGATTTTTATCATAAATATATTGTTTGAAATTTGTTTTTTTCATATTTTTATCATAAATTTTATTATTTCGTTGGTAATAACTTTTATAACCTGGTTTATATAAATATTGTGCATAATCAGTAATTTTCTTACCATCTGCTTGATAATTTGTACCTTCACCACGTTCTAAAGCATTTTTACTATCATTTTTATAATAATATCTTTTACGAGTATCACGTTTATTTTTACTATTATAATGATTAATTTCTTTCAATTTAATATTATTAGTTTTTCCAAAATAAGTAACTTTACATTTATTACCATTTGATTGTTCTTTATAATATACTACTGTATTGTGATCTTTATCAATACTTGAACTACTAAAATCACCACATGTTTTAATTAAAGGTACACCTAGTTTAACTTCCATTTTTGCAGTTGCTTTACCTTTATTCCCAGCTTTATCGCTTACTTCAAATTTAACATTATAAGTTCCTACTTTATTTATATTTATCGCTGTATCATCCATTGTTACTGAATTAAAATCAATATCTCCATCTATATTATCTATTACTGATACTAAATAATTTTCTTTACTTGGTTTTTTAGTACCATTATCCATTGTTAAATTTTTAGTTGTAATTATTGGAGCTTTTGTATCATTTACTTTTACATTTTGTGTAATTATACCAGAATATTTATCACTATGATATGAACCAGATAATTTATTATCACCTGATATAGGATTACCAAGAGAAACTTTTATCTTATTTCCATTCATTTTTATAACATTTGAAAAAATTTCTTTTTTTTCAGATACAGTGATATCATTTAAATTAATTTTATTATCCAATGCTTGGAATTTAGTAATAGACTTTGATTTTAATATATTATAATTAGATATTTGATTATTATTAAGATATAATTTATTAAGTGAATTTAAATTTGATAACGAAGATATATCTGATATTTGATTATTATTAAGTTCTAATTCTTTAAGTGATATTAATTTAGATAATGAAGATATATCTGATATTTGATTATCATTTAAAAATAAATTTTTAAGATTTGTTAGCTTTGATAATGGAGATATATCTGATATTTGATTATTATTAAGTTCTAATTTTTCAAGTTCTTTTAATTTTAATAATGAAGATATATCTGATATTTGATTATCCTTAAGTTTCAAAGTTTGAAGCTTTGTTAAGCTTGCTAATGAAGATATATCTGATATTTGATTATCATTAAGTTCTAATTCAAAAAAATTATGTGTATCTGTTTCTACTAATGGAGATACATCAGAAATTTGATTATTATTAAGATGTAAATTATGAAAATTAGATGTTGATAATGGAGATATATCAGAAATTTGATTATTATCAAGATATAAATTATTAAATAAATTTCCTGATAATGGAGTTAAATCTGATATTTGATTATTATTAAGATATAAATCACCAAATGATATACCTGATAATGGAGTTAAATCTGATATTTGATTATCATTAAGAAACAAGTTAGCAATCATTGTTAATCCTGATAATGGAGTTAAATCTGATATTTGATTATTATCAAGAAACAAGTTACCAATCCTTGTTAATCCTGATAATGGAGTTAAATCTGATATTTGATTATTATTAAGTTCTAAATAATCAAGTTGTAAACCTGATAAGGGAGTTAAATCTGATATTTGATTATCATCAAGAAACAAGTTACCAATCCTTGTTAAACCTGATAATGGTGTTAAATCTGATATTTGATTATTATTAAGTTCTAAACTATAACATCTATCTAATTCTTTTAATGGAGTTAAATCTGATATTTGATTATTATTAAGTCCTAAATACTCAATAGATGGTAACCCTGATAATGGAGTTAAATCTGATATTTGATTATTATTAAGCTGTAACTGAAAAATATTTGTTAAGCCTGACAATGAAGATATATCTGATATTTGATTATTATTAAGTTTTAAAAACTTAAGTGTAGATAAACCTGATAATGGTTCTAAATTTGATATTTCATTATTATTAAGTTCTAAAGACTTAAGTGTAGATAAACCTGATAATGGTTCTAAATTTAATATTTCATTATTATTAAGTTCTAAAAATTCAAGTGTAGATAAACCTGATAATGGTTCTAATTTTGATATTTTAGTATCATTAATTATCAAAGTACTAAGCGTAGTTAACTCTGATAATCCACTTATATCTGATATTTCACACTCTTCAATTCTTAATTCCATAAGTTTATTAAAAGCTTCTATTCCTGTTATATCTTTAATATTACTTTGATTAATTGTCATATAACGTGCACTACTTGCTTCTGTAGTATCAATTTGATTATCATGATTTGTATCATATTCTTTTAATAAAATTTTTTTAAATTCAATATCTGGTATATTAACTATCTCATTAGTTTTACCATCTCCTACATTTCTTTTTTCAGTTTTTAAAGATTCATTCATTTGTTGTGCATTAATTGATACGATTGTAAATATACCTATTACTACCAATACAATGTTTAATTTTTTCATTACTTTATTTTTCATATTCTCTCCTTTTTTATACTTAAAATTTATTATAACGTTATTATTATAACGTTATTATTATAACATATTTATATAACTTGTCTATATTAATTATAAATTAGTATATTAAAATAAAAAATAACTAAATTATAATAAATTTAGTTACTTATAATATCCTTTAATATTTTGTTACAACTTTATGTGTAAAATGACCATGTGTATCATAATAATACTTAGTCATACTAGTTGCTTTATGTGTTTTTGTACTATAATGTGTTTGAGTATAAATTTTTTTATTTCCATTTGTATAATATGTTTTTATATTTCTTAAATATTTTACTCCTGCAGAATT
>CAMZNW010000108.1 GCA_947313935.1 uncultured Mollicutes bacterium | reverse complement strand
AGTTGGTATTTAAATAAATATAATAATAATATTAATTATTATATTTGTGCTTCAAAAACAGAACAAAAATATCTATCTAAAACTAATGCTTATGATAATTTTATTCATTTAGGATTTCCTCGTTATGATTATTTAGATACATTGCAAGATAAAAATAATATTTTTATTATGTTTACTTGGAGAAAATATTTAACTACAATAGGAAGTAATAAAAATATTTTAAATTTTACTAAAACAGAATATTTTCAAAAAATAAATGAACTATTATCCAATAAACAATTACTCAATTTTGCTAAAAAAAATAAATTAAGAATTAAATTTTTCTTACATAAAGAATTAGAATAAGAACAATTAAATTTCACTCAACATGAATTAATTGATTTTTGTAATTCTGAAAACTCTAATATTCAAGAGTTAATAAAAACCTCTAAAATGTTAATTACAGATTATTCATCTATTTTATTGATTTTTTATATCAAAAAAAACCAATAATTAATTACTGGTTCGATTATGAAGAATTTTTTAGTAGTCATTATAGTCCACTAATTGATTTAGAAAAAGAAAAAGTAGTTGCGCCAGTAAAATCTTTACCTGAATTAATAAAAACTTTAGATGCAATTGGAAAAAATAATCTTAAACTTTCATTAATTCAAGAAAAAAATATTGGTAATTTTTTTGAGAAACAAGATTGTAATAATAATAGGAGAATATATGAATACTTTAGTAAGTTTTTTACAAAGGTTGAAAAATAGGGGATTAATTTTTATTTATCTAAATATATATATAAAAAGTTATATATATACTGTTTTATTAAATAAATCCACTATTATAAATAATGATGAAAAAATAAGTTATAAAGTAATGAAAAAAAAAATAAATAAACAAGAATTAATATCAATTATAATACCAACTTATAATAATGAAAAAACTATTGAAAAAGCAATAAATAGTGTTTTAAAACAAGATTATAAAAATATAGAAGTACTTGTAATAGATGATGGTCAATTGATTTAACTGAAAAAGTAATAAAAAATATTAATGATTCGAGAATTAGTTATTTTTATAAAAAAAATACAGGTTTAGGTTATACGAGAAATTTTGGTTTAGATAATGCACGTGGAGAGTATATTTATTTTTTAGATGGGGATGATGAATTATTACCACATGCACTAAGTAGTTTATATTATCCTAGTATTTATTTTGGAATAGATATTATTTCTGGAAAGACAATTCGTTATTATAAAAATATTGAAAAATCACATACTACATGGCATAATGATTTATTTGTAAAATCTAAAATAATTGAAATAAATGCTAAAAGTTTTCGTGATACATTAGTAACAAATAAATTGTTAAAAAAAAGTTTTTTATTACAAAACAATTTATATTTTGTAGATCAAAATTATGAAGATAAAATATATACAAGTAAAATGTATAATATGACATCAAAAATAGGTTATATAAATAAATATATTTATGTTTGGAATATTTTTAATAATAATAAATCAATTACTAATAGAATGACAATTAATGATTTTCATGAAAGAACAAGTGCAATAAAAAAATCAATTTTTATTCAAAATAATATAGAATATAAAGATGAATTAATTAAGTTATTTTTAGAACATGATTTATTAGTATATATAAAAGAATTTGATAAATTTTCACAATTAGAACGTAAAACTATTTATAAAATAAGTCTTGAAATAATTAATATCCAAGAATCATTTAAAAAAAATTATCAAATAAAAGTAGGAAATAATTATATTAATTATTTATTAAATGAAGAACAAGAAGAATTCATTTGTATATATTCAAATAAAAAAAATAATCTAATGATTATTTTTTTTAAACTTTTTTCCTTGCCAAGAATCTCTTCTAACTAATTCTTGATCAATCTTGTTTAGTACTAATCCTTTTTTTCTAGACCAAATTGGACCAATAAATTCATGTTGTGGAGCGTCCCCAGTTAAACGGTGAATTACAATATTAGGTGAAATAACTTCTAATTGGTCGCAAACTAAATTGACATAATCATCTTGTTGCATCATTTCTAAAAGTCCTTGATTTAATTGTTTGACAATGTGTGTTCCATTTACAATATGTAATAAATGAATTTTAATTCCATCAACTTTTAAGTCACTAACATATTTAGCAGTTTGTAACATCATTTTTGTTGTTTCTTTAGGTAATCCATTAATAATATGAATTACAACATTAATATTATAAACTTGTAGTTTTTTAACAACAACATCTAGTTCTTTAGTTGTATGACAACGATTAATTAATAATCCCGTTTCTTCATGTATTGTTTGTAATCCTAGTTCAACAATAAGATTACATCGTTGATTTAATTCACCTAAGTAATCAATAATATTATCATCTAAACAATCAGGACGAGTAGCAATTGAAATCCCAATACATTCTTCTAAGTCTACAAAGACTTCATATTTTTTACGTAAAACTTCTAAAGGGGCATATGTATTTGTGAAAGCTTGAAAATAAGCAATAAACTTTGCGTTAGGCCACTTCTTAAGCATCATATTTTTTCCATCATCCCATTGTTTTAATAATGAATCAGTATGATGACCAGCAAAATCACCACTACCTTTAATAGAGCAAAATGTACATCCATCATAGCTTTTTGTACCATCAATATTAGGACAAGTAAATCCTGCATTAATTGGTATTCGACCAACTTTAAAACCATATTTTTGTTTAAAATAATAATCTAAAGTATAATAACGTTTATTTGTATTAGAATTAATAAAAGGACTAAGCATTAAAATCACTCCTTAAAATAGTTCCACACATTCGCCCACAAATATTATTTTTACGATAACTATAAAATAAATTATTGGCATAAGTATCAAGTGTAGAAATATAGATATTTTCTTTTAGAATCCCCATATCTAATGCTTGAAGATGATTTAATTTAGTAGTATCAAGTAAATAAAAAGTATCATCTAATTTTTTGTAACAATCAGTATAATTATCCATTTTTAAAACTAAATCAATAACATCTCGTTTAACAAAGAAATTTTCTTGTTTAATATTAGGACCAATAATAACTTGACATATTTTAATGTTAAAGTTATCAAAAGTCATAAATTGTTGTAAAGCTTGTTTTAAAATTTGTTGAA
>CAMZNW010000107.1 GCA_947313935.1 uncultured Mollicutes bacterium | reverse complement strand
ATCATTGTAGATCCCTTTATTTTCTTCGATGATCCCATTATTAACTATGATGCTATAAATAGCTTTTAACATAAGTAAAAGTGTTGTTATTCTTTGTTGTCCATCAACTAATATGTAATGGTTCTTGTCAATATTTTTATTTTCTTTTTTTGTTACAACAGTCCCAAAAAAGAAAGTTTCCCTTTCGTTACTATCAATAAATAATTCTATATCTTCAATTAATAGTTTTATTTCTTTTGATGCTTCTCATTTATATTTTCTTTGATATGAAGGTATTTTAAATGTAGAATCTTCTTCTAAAACTATATCAATTAATTTCTTTGATTTTGCTTTCATTTCATATATTATAAACTGAAACAAAGATATATTTATATTGATCACATAAAACATGCTACTCCTCCAAGTGGTTCTATTTTGGTGAGTAGTATAATAATAAAATTTATATATTTAGAATATTTACTTTATAATTATTTGAAAGGAAATTACTAAGTATGTGAAAAATTGCCCTTTTTGGCCTTGTAATAATAAATAATATTTTTACTGTGTTTTTAGCAGGATATTTATTGAATAGATCCCAAAATAATAAAAAAAGATTTAAATGAAGGATAATTGAAAAATTAGAAACATCATTTTTGAGCAAAGAGCTTTCTACAAAAGAAATAAAAAATGGTGAAATAGATGGAGATGAAAAAAAAGCAATTAAGTCTTTTAAAAAACATTTTGGATTTTTTCAAAATCATATTATAGAGAATGGTTATAATAATAAAAGAATATCAAAAAAGTTAAAAGGTTTTATCGAGGATAATTTAAGACCATTTTTAGTTAAATGAGAAAATAAGGTAGATTTAGATTCAAAAGAAGTATACTTAAATAAAAAAGAAAAGTCTTCTTTTATGGAAGATGTGAAAAATTTACAAATTAAAACAAGAAAATTCATAGAGGAGATAAAATAAAATGAAAAAAAGAAAAGTATTTATAAGTTTTTATTATGACCAAGATTCAAAATATAAAGATGAGTTAATTGAATTTTCTAATAAAAATTCTATTTTTATAAATGATTCTGTAGGAGAAAATGATATTGATGGCGATGATTTGAGCGATGAAGAAATAAGAAAAATTATTAGAGATAAATATTTAAGAGATAGTGAAGTAACAATAATATTAGTAGGAAGATGTACAAAACATAGGAAACATGTTG
>CAMZNW010000106.1 GCA_947313935.1 uncultured Mollicutes bacterium | reverse complement strand
GGTTAAAAAACTTTATTTGATCTTATTTAGATAATGCAATGGACTATTCAATTAATGAAGATAATTCAGCTGAAAGTTTAGAAGAAACTAATGATGCTGTGGTTAGGTTCTTTGTTAATTTAAATAACTATGGTTATGACTTGTTTGTAATCATGTCTCAAATAGAGTATCTTAGAACCAATGTTAATGTGATTCATACCTTTATTGAAGATTATGCACAAACAACAATTGATGCAACAAATGCTTCAAAGTTCAAAGAAGATAGAGAAAACACATTAATGAGTTATGAAATGGGTTATGTACCTTATAAAGACCTAATTAATGAAGTTGATTTTCAAATCAAATGTGTGTCTTTAATTGATAGTATTGCAGCAACAAATGTTAAAGGTATCATTAAGGTCATTGGAACATTTAGTTCTTTATATAACTTAAGATAACATAGGATAACACCAAAGATAGAGCACACCAGTAAAACATGGTGTGTTTTTGTGTTATAATTATAGTGCAATGAAGCAAAGAAAGCATGAAAACTAAAGAGAGTTCCAAGACAAATTTGAAGAAAAACACTAAAATATTATTATTTTGATTGTAAGTATGGTATAATAAGGATGTTAAAGATAAAATTAACACTTATCCAATCTAACTCACCCTAATTTCTAATATTTTAAGTGAAATCAAATAAGTTCTTCCAGAAGAGACTGGGTTAAAAAATCATTAAGGAACTCACATATGTGAGTTCTTTTCTATTATTATAGTGAAAAAACACAAAAAAGGAGGTTCAAAATGGACAAACAAGAAAAAAAAGTATCAATAACAGGGTACTCACCATCATTATTAAACCAAGTAAGATTTGGTGTTAAGGATGAACAAGAAACATTGTTTCATGACATTGAGAGGGGAATAATGTTCTTATTAAGAGGTAAAGTTATCTCAGTTAAACAACAAAAAGCAAATTCATTAGTTAATGTTGAAACATACCCTATTATTAATGGTGTAATCACACCAAGACAAAATTGAGTTTTCTCAAACTTACCATTAAATGAAGGTGTGTTCTATGATTTAATGGGAATTTACTTCGCTTCTAAAAAAGCAGATGGTAAAACCTATTCACCTACATTTGTAGTCAAAAGAGCAGAGTTAGTATAATGGATTTTAATGATTTAATCACGTTCTTATTATATAAATCAAATAATCCTCTTACTATTGAGCAATTGCAGGTACAATGATTGGAAAATATCCTTGAAAATGAAGGTTTATCAATCTCACCTGAGAAAATTACTAAGATTATTAAAGAAATAAAAGCAATTACTGTAGAGTACTTTGATGATTATCACTTTATTTTAATTGCTAATGCTACTAATTTAGTTGCTATTAAGTCCCCAAAGGATGTCTATACGGATGTAAAAGAACAAAAACCAACCCAAAAACTTGAAATTAAGTTAAATGAAAGTGTAATATTCACACAAAATGATTAATTTTGAAGGTTTAACACCTTTTATTTATAAGTTTTTGGAAAATTCACCAACAAATACCTTAGTTATTACTACTGGTAGAGGTGGTGGTAAGTCAGTTGCATCAGTTAGAGCTGCTACAATCAGACAAGCACAAAACAAGTACTTATCACATGCTTTTTTTAGAAT
>CAMZNW010000105.1 GCA_947313935.1 uncultured Mollicutes bacterium | reverse complement strand
TTTGAAGCATCATGTAATCTATGAACTATTGCTCCTCCATTACTGATTATTTCACTACCTCATTTACCATCTTTTGATACAATATATTTTGGTACTTTGTTTTTATCAGAATACTCTTTAGTAACGAAATCATAGTCTTGTAAAACTTTGAATGGTGTTCAGTGTTTATATAAACCATCATCTCCCATTTGGTTTCCTATTTTTCCTCTAAGAGTTTTATCTTCACCATAAATCATCAGTGAAAGCATATCATTACCCTTGTTCTCTTCGTCTAAGTTAGATGCCATAGTATATAATTCAATTGCATTTACATAATCTTTATTTCAAATTTTGTTTTCAAATTCTCAATTTGCTTCAATACCGTTGTGGGTTGTTTCTTTATCAACAATAACAACTTCATCAACTTTACCATCAAGATTAGTTTCTATCTCACTAATCTTCTCTGATATAGAACCATCTCCCTCAGTATAATCAGGATTGAATACTTCTTTTACTATAATGTTTCCATCATCATCTTTAGTGAAAGAGTTCGGTGATAAAGTAATTGAACCATCAAAGGCATCAATCTTATCATCTCCGCCTCCACCTCCTCCTCCACCACCTTCATCAATTCTTTCTGAAAGCATTTTGAAGTTATAATTCACTTTGTTAAAAGTATTGATTCAATATGATCTACCAAAAAGAATAAATAAGTTAGTATCGGTATCAAATGGTGCATTTATTTCACTAGTTGAAATATCAAAGTGGTTTAACAATGCTACTTTACCTAAATCACCGAAGTTAACATTAGATAGTGGGCTAATGTTTTCTCTTTCTAATGAATTTGATTTAGTACCTTTGCTTATTTCTTTTTTTAGTTTTTTTGGAAAATATACTGTTTTTTCACTTTTTTTCATTTTTGTTTTTTCTCCTTTTTGTAATCTAAAGACACTACTGTGTAAATAATACATGTAGATATCCATATATACATATATTATAACATAAAAACATAACCTTATATTATAACACAAAAAACACAAACTAAAAAATTATTAACAAAAAAAGACTATTTAATCAGTCTTTTTTGCTAATAATTATGATTATTTTAGAATTTTATCCTTTCTTTTTTGTTCAACTATAATTCCGTTGAAAGCAATAGGTGTATTATCACTATGATAAAATTCAATACTAAACATACTTGTTGAAAATGAAGAGTTTTTTATTGCAACATTAACATTTGACATATTATTAAAGAATTTATCTGTATCACTTTTTATATCTTTATTTCTATTAATATGATACTTTATTGCTTTTTTTCCACGCATTTTATAAGTAATTGGTAGTTCTTTCTTTCTTATTGTTACTATGTTGTCATCAATATTTGTTTTTTTTGTTCCAACAGTAATAACACCATTTCCTCTCTTTTTTGTATTGACTACAACATTGTTTCTAAACATTTCTCCATTCTTTTCATAACTAATATTAGAAATTAATGTTGATTTTTTATTTAAAAAATTAATTTTTAATCAAACTTTAAAGACTTCTACATCATATGGTGATGATGAGTTAATCAAGTTTGTTTTTAAAAATGCTGTATATTCTTCACCATCAACAACAATGTCATCATTAACTCTGAAAGCATCTAAATAAACTAGCTCTGTTGGAGAATTAAAAACTTCAGGTAATATTTTTACTTTTGCTCCATAGTGAAAAGCTTTTGAATCATATGTTAAGTAAATAAAATCATCATTAATATTTTCACTTTGAATAACTTTATAAATATTTCAAACATCACCGACAAAAACACTTCAGAAATAAGAATTTTGAATCTTATCTCTAATATATACTTTTGTTGTTTTACTACCATCATCACTCTCAATGTTTGATAAAACAAATAATACAGTATCACCAAAGATAATAATATTGGTTTTTTTAGCATTGCTAATATCATCAATTATTACCGGTTCTAGTTGTTTAGATAGTGTTCTTGTTTTTATAGTTGGTTCTGCACCACTAAAAGAAATTGAATAAATAAGATATATTCCACTATCAGAGATAACATATATAAACTCGCTTCCTGCAGCAATAGATCTAATAGAACCATTTATACTTGAACTAAAGTCTATTTCTGATTTATACTCAAAAGTAAGACCATCAACAACACCACCATCTTTTATATCATAAGAAATCATTTTTCCATTATCAGTAACAATAAATAATTTTCCTTGGTATATGAAAGCATCTTTTATTTTTCCTTCTTCTACTCTAATAATATAATTAAAAATGTTATTGTTATACATATCGATCATTAAAATGTTATCTTTAACAATTACCAAGTGATCTTTGATAGTAAATAATTTATTAATATTACCATTACTTCTTATCCCATTAAAATAGTCTTCTCTTGACTTATGTATATTTGTTGTTTGTGAAACAATAAATTGATTAAAGACAGACTTTAATTTTTTTATATTTCATGATACAGTTCTAAATCTATAAGGTGAAAATGTATAGTTAGTATCTCCTTCAGCAAATCTATCATCTAAAGGATCTGCGTTTTGATTATAGTATCTTGACTCTACAAACCCAATATTACTAGGTATGGAAACGATTAAAGTATAATTTACTCCAAAAGTATCTTTGCTATGTATTGGTTTATCAATATGTCTTTCAAAATCAATATTATTAACTGAATTTAATTGTTCTGGGACAAGTTGATACTTATAATCAGGGATTAGATCTTTTGTTGGTGAGTTTTTCATTCCATAAACAACAACCCAATCAATTTCATCATCTAAAGAAAAAACCATCTCAAAAAAGTTATATATATCTGCTTCACTTGAAGAAGGATTTAATGTTCCTGATAAGTTAAGACTAATGTTATAATCATAACTAATGTCATAGTTGTATATTGCAACAGGGTTATCGTTAAAAACATCATGTCAAATGTGCGTTATAAACCCACTACCTAAATTAAAATCACGTCAAAATATTGCATCATCTTCATTGTTAGCTGTAGCATAGTACCCAAGACCTGAGTATACTGGTTTTAAAATAACATCTAATGAATCAGGATTATAGTCAATAATTAACGTTGATGGCACAATTGACAGTTTATTTATGTATAAATTTTCATTACCAGACATTAAGCAAGTAACATCATTTTCTTGTTCTAAAAAATCATAAATGTTTGTTCATGCAAAATCATCTTCACTATAAAGAAGTCTATCTTTGTTTTTGATTGATTGTCAAATGTAACTATTAATAATAGTCGTTGTAACTTCATCTCCTTTGAATTCAAAGTTAATATTTATCATTTGCTTTACACCAATTAAAAATGTTGGTCCTGAAGATTTTATGCGTTCATAACCTTCGATATAATCAATTTTATCTCAAAATGTTTCTTTAAACTTCTTATAATAATCCATTGCTTTTGTGTGAAAAAGAATAGAAGAAACATTTTGACCTAAACTTTCATTTAAACTTTCATTTGCTATTTCTCACATTGATCCACCAACAGAAAACAATCTTACTATTACACTAAGGTTATTAAAAAGGTCTCCTGCTCTATCTTGGTCAATATGATAATATTTGAATGCTTGATTTTTACCAGAAACAGCTGCAAATAAAATATCAACAAGGAATGAATCATTAATTTCTAAATAAATATTTCCATAAGAATCATTTGTTTTTTTATTGATCTTAAGTTTTCCAAAAGCACTTTTATTAATGAAAATAGGTGTTGTTTTATTCTTATAAGAATCAATCAAAATAACTTTATATCTTTCTTTATTAGTATCATTCTCAATAATTA
>CAMZNW010000104.1 GCA_947313935.1 uncultured Mollicutes bacterium | reverse complement strand
GGTTTCTAGAATTGAGTCTGATGAAGAACAAGTTTTAATAATTCTTAATGGGAGTCACGAAGAATATTCAAAAGAAAATAATTTAGTATTTAAAACAGTACCATTAGGTGTTATAATTTATGATAAATATATTGCGACGATATCAATTGAAGAATTAAAAGCAATTAAATATTTCAAAGAAAAAACGCGAAAAAACTTTTTTGTATCAAAAAAAACTCGTTTTACTATACAAATTATTGAACGTCTAGCAACTGAATATTTAACAGATTTACGTCGTATTGATCGCAAAGTTGATGAAGTTGAACAAAATTTATTATCGAATATGAAAAATGAATATTTACTTGATTTATTAGAACAAGAAAAAAATTTAGTTTATTTTGCAACAGCTGTTAAAGCAAATGAAAATATTTTAAAAAAAATAATTAGAAGTAATGTTTTACCAAAATATCATGATGATGAAGATTTATTGGAAGATGCTTTAATTGAAATGCAACAAGCTAATGAAACAACAAATATAAATTTACAAATTATTCGTTCAATTCGTGATGGATTTGCTTCAATAATTAATAATAATTCAAGTACAACGATGAAATTTTTAGCATCTTTAACAATTTTATTAACAGTCCCAACAACAATATTTAGTTTTTTTGGAATGAACACTAATCTTGGAGTACCAATGAACAATGTAATAACAACATTTTTAATTTTAATAGTAACAATAATTTTAATTGGTATATTAATTTTAATAATGAAAAAGGAAAAAATGTTATAAAATAATGATATAATATTAATGGAGGTTGTATGACTAATTATAATATAAAAATTTTAGGTGTTGGTGGAGGCGGTAGTAATACTGTTGATTCAATTGTAGAAAAAAAAATAGATAAAGGAGTAACTTATGCTATTAACACAGATGCCCAAGCATTAGAATATTCTAAAGCCCAAAATAAAATTCATATAGGAGAATTATCAACAAAAGGTTTAGGTGCTGGTGCTTTACCAGAAGTTGGTCAACGAGCTGCTGAAGAGTCAAAAGATATTTTAACACAAGAACTTGAAAATACAAATATTGTATTTATTGCAGCAGGTATGGGGGGCGGTACAGGAACAGGTGCAGCACCAAGTATTGCAAAAATAGCAAAAGAAATGGGTATTTTAACAATTGGAGTTGTAACAAAACCTTTTCTATTTGAAGGTCCTTCTAGAATGTCTATGGCTTTAAATGGGATAAAAAATTTAAATGAACAAACAGATGTAACTATTGTAATTCCAAATGAAAAATTAATTACAAATCATCGTGAAAAATATATTGAAGATGCATTTATTATTCCAGATGAAGTTTTACAAACTGCAATTTTAGCAATAGTAGAAGTATTAGAAAATAATTCTACTTTTGGTAGTAATATAGATTTAAATGATTTAAAGGTTAAATTAGGAAATAAAGGTTTAGCTGTAATGGGAATGGGAGAATCTAATGCTGCTGAATTAAGTGGTTTAGATAATTTACAAATTGCACTTGAAAGAGCAATGAATTCAGAAATATTAGAAATATCTGTAGATGGAGCACAAGAATTTATTGTACAAATATCAGGAGATACAGATGAAATGAGTTATGCAGAAATGCAAGCACCAGAAGTATTATTAAGTAATTATTTAGGTTATGAAATTAGTTGTACAACAACATTAAATAATGAAGAAGAGTTTGAACCAACTCAACGTAAAATAACTTTAATAGCAACAGGATATAAAAATAGTGAATTAGTAGAAAAAATTGTTAAAGATGATAAAAAAACTTATGTAAAGTTATAGGAGATATGTATGAATAAAATGATAGATCATACTTTATTAAAAGCGGCAACAAAAAAAGAAGATATTAAAATATTATGTAATGAAGCACGCGAATATAATTTTGCTTCAGTTTGTGTAAATCCATATTGGGTATCATATGCAAAAGAATTATTAAGTGGGAGTACGGTTAATATTTGTACAGTAATTGGGTTTCCACTAGGAGCTAATACTAAAGAAGTTAAAGCTTTTGAAACTAAAAACGCTATTCTTAATGGAGCTACAGAGATTGATATGGTTTTAAATATAGGGGCATTAGTTGATGGAGATTATGAAGTAGTACTTTCAGATATTAAAGCAGTTGTAGAGGCTGCGAATGGAGTATTAGTAAAAGTAATTATTGAAGCTTGTTTATTGTCAAAAGAACAAAAAATTATTGCTTGTGAATTAATTTTAAAAGCTGGAGCACAATTTGTTAAAAGTTCAACAGGTTTTTCAACAGGTGGTGCAACTAAAGAGGATATTGAATTATTTAAATCAATAGTTGGAGATAAGTGTTTAATTAAAGCAAGTGGTGGTGTTCGTAGCATTGAAGATGTATTAATAATGACAAAAGCAGGTGCATCCAGAATAGGAACATCAGGTGGAGTTAATATTATTAATGGATTAAGTAATGAAAATAGTTATTAAAACAAGTTACTTGTTTCATTTTAAAGTAACTTGTTCTTTTTAATTTAGGAGAAGAATGAGTGATTATAGACATAAATATATTGAGTCAAAATGGCAAAAATATTGGAAAGATAATAAAATTTTCAAAACAGATGCATATTCTAAAAAAAAAAATTTTATGCACTAGATATGTTTCCTTATCCGTCTGGTGCTGGATTACATGTTGGTCATCCAGAAGGATATACAGCGACTGATATTTTAGCACGAATGAAAAGAATGCAAGGATATGAAGTAATGCATCCGATGGGCTGGGATGCTTTTGGATTACCTGCAGAACAATATGCAATTCAAACTGGAAATCAGCCGCAACAATTTAATGAAAAGAATATTACTAATTTTAAACGTCAAATTCAAGCGTTAGGTTTTTCATATGATTGGGATCGTGAAATTAATACTACAAAACCAGAGTATTATAAATGGAGTCAATGGATATTTAAAAAATTATATGAAAATGATTTAGCAGAATTAAAAAATATGCCTGTTAATTATTGTCCTGAATGTGAAACTGTTTTAGCAAATGAAGAAGTTGTTAATGGTAAATGTGAACGTCGTGGACATGATGTTATAAAAAAAGACATGCAGCAATGGGTTTTAAAAATTACTAAATATGCAGAGCGCTTATTAGATGATTTAGAAGAATTAGATTGGCCGGAATCATTAAAACAAATGCAAAGAAATTGGATTGGTAAAACAACAGGGGCAAATATTTCTTTTAGTATTGAAAATAATTCAAATAAAATTGAAGTATATACAACACGTCCAGAAACTATATTTGGTGTTAAATTATTAGTAATTGCACCAGAAAATAAATTAGTGGAGCAAATTACAATTGCAAGTAAAAAAGAAGAGGTACAAGAATTTATTAGTAAAACTATTAATAAATCTGAATTAGAAAGAACAGAATTAAATAAAGATACAAGTGGTGTTTTTTTAGGTGCTTATGCTATACATCCAATAACTGGAGAAAAAATTGAGATTTGGATTGGGGATTATGTTTTAAATCATTATGGAACAGGTGCAGTAATGTCAGTGCCTGCTCATGATGAACGAGATTTTAAGTTTGCTCAAAAATATAAAATTAATTATAAATCAGTATATGCTGAATTTGATGGGAAGTGTGCTTTTACTGATGAAGCAATTGTAATTAATTCATATTTTTTGAATGGGTTAATGACAAAAGATGCCCAAAAAACTGCTATTGATTATTTTGAAAAAAATAAAATAGGATATGCAAAAGTTAGTTTTAAATTGCGAGATTGGTTATTTTCACGTCAGCGTTATTGGGGGGAACCTTTTCCAATTGCTCATTTAGAAAATGGTGATATAGTAACGATTCCAGATGAAGAATTACCAGTTGAATTACCTAAATTAGATAAAATACAACCAAGTAAAGATGGTATATCTCCATTAATTAATGCAACTGATTGGTTAAATATTGAAGTTAATGGAAAAAAAGCTAGACGAGAAACAAATACAATGCCACAATGGGCTGGTTCTTGTTGGTATTATTTGCGTTATTTAGATCCTAATAATGATAAAGAACTTGTAAGTAAAGAATTAGCTGATGCTTGGTTACCAGTTGATATTTATATTGGAGGTGCTGAACATGCTGTACTTCATTTATTATATGCACGTTTTTGGCATAAATTTTTATATGATATTGGTGTTGTATCAACAAAAGAACCTTTTTATAAACTATATAATCAAGGGATGATTTTAGGAGAAGGAAATGTTAAAATGTCTAAATCATTGGGAAATGTTATAAATCCTGATGACATTGTTATATCACATGGAGCAGATACCTTAAGAGTTTATGAAATGTTTATGGGACCTTTAGATTCATCAATTGCGTGGTCAACTGAAGGATTAGATGGGGCAAGAAGATTTTTAGAGCGTGTATGGCGTTTATATGATACAGTAAAGATAATTGAAAGTAATGATAAACTTGATAAAATTTATCATCAAACAATTAAAAAAGTTACAAAAGATTATGAAAATTTAAATTTTAATACTGCAATTTCTCAAATGATGATTTTTATTAATGAAACTACAAAATTAAAAGTAATGTCAACAGAACAAGCAGAAGGTTTTATCAAAATATTAAATCCTTTAGCACCTCATATTACCGAAGAAATATGGGAAACTGTTTTAAATCATAATACTAGTTGTACATATGCTGCATGGCCAAATTATGATGATACAAAATTAATTGCTAGTGAAGTAGAAATCATTATTCAAATTAATGGAAAAATAAAAGGTAAAATGTTTGTTAATAAAGATATAACAAGAGATGAACAATTAAAATTAGCTAAAGAAAATGTAGTAATAACACAAGAAATAGTTAAAGAAATAGTTGTAGTAGGACGCTTGGTTAATTTTGTTGTTAAATAGACCATTATAATTAGGTAGGTAAAAATGAAAAAAGTAGTTTTTATGGGAACTCCCAAATTTGCAAGTGATATTTTATTGTCATTAGTATCGAATGAATTAATAGAAATAGTTTTAGTTGTTACACAACCTGATAAACCAGTTGGAAGAAAAAAATTATTAATACCTGGTGAAGTTAAGCAAGTAGCATTATCAAACAATTTAAAACTTTTTCAACCAATTAAAATAAAAATAGATTATCAAGAAATTTTAGATTGTCATCCGGATATTATTATTACAGCTGCATATGGGCAAATAATACCAAATATTGTTTTGGATTGTACAAAATTATTACCAATAAATGTACATGGTTCTTTATTACCAAAATATCGTGGTGGAGCACCAGTTCATTTAAGTGTAATTAATGGAGATGAAATGACGGGTGTAACAATTATGCAAATGGTTTCAAAGATGGATGCAGGAGATATTATTAGTCAAGAATTAATTCCAATAGGAATTAATGATACAACAGCAATAGTTTTTGAAAAAATGACAATAGTTGCAATAAATTTATTACAAAAGACATTAGTTGATATATTTAATGGAACTTATACATTAACAAAACAACAAGAAAA
>CAMZNW010000103.1 GCA_947313935.1 uncultured Mollicutes bacterium | reverse complement strand
AGAACTTAATAAATCAATAACTGCTTTAGTTCCTAAATAAGAACCACCAATTCCTATCACAATTAAACATTTAGCTTGTTTTTTTATTTTATTAGCATTTTTAATTATATCATCAATCAATTCTGTACTTTGATTAGAAAGTTATAACCACCCTAATGAATCTACATAAATATCTTGATGATGTAGTATATCGTGAGCATTCTTGATTTTACAATGCATTGTTTTTAGTTCTTCTTTTGTAAAATAGGTTTTAATATTTTCATCATTAAATGTTAACATTAGACTCCATTTTATCAGTTAAGCAACTAATACCAGGTAATTTCTTTCCTTCAAGATATTCTAATGAAGCTCCTCCACCAGTTGAAATATGACTAAATTCATTTTCAAAACCTAAATTAATTGCAGCAGATGCACTATCTCCGCCACCTATAATAGTAATCGCTTTTTTATTTTTAGTTATTTCTTGACATAATCTACTTGTTCCTTTAGCAAAATTACTCATTTCAAAAACTCCCATTGGACCATTCCAAATGATTGTTTGTGCTTGTTTAATATATTCAGCAAATAAATTTAAAGTAGCACTACCTATATCTAACCCCATAAATCCATTTGGTATTTTATCTATTAAAACTTCTTGAATCTCTCCTTGATTATTAAAACTATTATTAACAATACAATCAATTGGCAAAATTATTTTACCTTTTGCTTTAAATAATAAATCACGTGCTAAATCTAGTTTGTCTTCTTCATATAAAGAACTACCAACATTATAGCCTTGAGCCTTAAAAAAAGTAAACATCATCGCTCCACCTATTAAAATATAATCCGCTTTATTTAATAAATTTTCAATAACATTTATTTTATCTGAAACTTTTGCTCCACCTAAAATTGCAACTAAAGGTTTATTAGGATTATTTATTGTATTACCTATAAATTTAATTTCTTTTTCTAATAAATATCCTGAAACAGCAATTTCACTATATTTAGCTATTCCAACATTTGAGGCATGAGTACGATGTGCAGTTCCAAAAGCATCATTTACAAAAATTCCATCTCCAAGACTAGCCCAATATTTTGCTAAATCTTCATTATTTAAAGATTCTTTTTTACCGTCTAAATCTTCAAAACGAGTATTTTCAACCATTAATACTTCTCCATTATGTAATGAATTTATACTTTTTTCTAATTTTTCACCTTGTGTTTGATTAATAAAAATAACATCTTTTTTTAAAATTTCACTTAATCTTTGTGCAATAGGTTTTAAAGTATATTTTTCTTGATCTTCTATTGTTTTTATTTTCGATAAATGAGCAAATAATATTACTTTAGCACCTTGATTAATTAAATAATTAATTGTTGGTAAAGCAGCTTTTATTCGATTATCATCCGTTATAATTGAATCTTTTAAAGGTACATTAAAATCAACACGAACCAATACTTTTTTCCCCATAACTTCAATATCATCAATAGTTAATTTTTTTGACATTATTCCTCCATTAATTATATTTTTGTAAAATATCGTTGATAAAATTCATCATTATGTATTTTATCAGTTTCTAATATTATCATATTGTTTTTATTTCCAAAATATAAATCTTCTGTCTTTAATTTTTCATCTCGAGTAATTCTAATATTTAAAACATTTAATACCAAACTCTTAATGATAACACCATTTTCACAAAAATATATTTTATTTTTCTTAATATCTAATTTTTTTTCTATTCGAATACTATTTATTATTTGATTTTCATTTTTTAATTTTAGTCCACTTGGTAAAATAATATTTTTACTTTTCATCAATTATAACCGACTTTCCACTCATTTCTATTGGAATATCTATTCTAAGTAAATCTAAAATAGTTGGAGCAATATCACATAATGCACCCGTATTTTTCAAAGTTACATCTTTTGTAATAATAAATGGTACTTTATTATTAGTATGTGCTGTATTTGGTGTTTTATCATTATTTAGAACTTGATCGGCATTCCCATGATCTGCTGTTATTAACATTACTCCACCAAGCCTTTCAATTGCTTTATAAATATTCCCAATGCACTCATCAATTACTTCAATTGCATTAATTGTCGCTTTTAAATTACCAGTGTGACCAACCATATCAGGATTTGCAAAATTTAATATTATACAATCAAATTCACTTAAATAGGTAATTACTTGTTTAGTTACCTCATAAGCACTCATTTCAGGCTGTAAATCATACGTTAAAACTTTCGGAGAATCAATTAATATTCTTTTTGAACCTACTAATTCCTTCTCAATTCCACCATCAAAAAAGAATGTTACATGAGGATATTTTTCTGTTTCAGCAATTCTTAATTGAGTTTTATTATTTTTTTCTAATATTTCCCCTAAAGTATTTTTTAATTTTGCATTTATAAATGCTATTTCCCCATTTACTTCATTAGAATATTTCATTAATTGAACAAAAAATAAATTTTCAACTCGTCTTTTGGGTTTATAAATAGGTTCATTTGGTTTTGGATTATATGCTTCATTTGTAATAATTCCAGCTAACTGACTCGCACGATCTGGACGAAAATTAGTAAATAAAACTGTATCATTATTATTTATCTTCTTTTTATATACTACATTTACTGCCGGTTTAATAAATTCATCAAATTCTCCATTTTTATAACATTTTTCAACATATTCAATTGGATCACTAAAAGAATTAATACTTATTGCATTAACCATCGCTTCATAAGCAGGAGCAACTCTTTCCCAACGTTTATCACGATCCATTGCATAAAATCGTCCTGAAATAGTTGCAATTGTCCCTAATGATAATTCTGATATTTTATTTTGTAATTGTTCTAAATATTTTTTTGCGGATTTTTGTTTAACATCTCGTCCATCTAAAACAACATGAATATAAACATTACT
>CAMZNW010000102.1 GCA_947313935.1 uncultured Mollicutes bacterium | reverse complement strand
CGTCCTTGTTTTCCTTTTAATTGTTCTACTAAAGATTTTTGGATTTTTTTACTACGATTTCCTGCACCTAAAGCTTCATTATTTTTTGAATTATCAAATAAATCATTAACTGCAGATTGTAATGATACTCTTTGATCTATTAACAATTGACGTGCTGCACCTTGTTCTTTCATTCGAGCTAATACATCATTTCTAATAATTACTTTACGATATAGTTCATTAATTCCAGAAACTACATTTCGACCAGAACCTAATTGAACTAATGGACGTAAATCTGCAGGTATTACAGGTATTACAGTTATAATTAACCATTCAGGACGATTTCCAGAACGTTGAAAATTAGTTAATAACTCTAAATTTTCATTTGCTTTTTTAAATTTTTCATCATATGTTTTTGATAATTTATCTTTTTTTATATCTTTTTGTAAATTCTTTTTATATTCTAAAACTTTAGCTTTTACATTTTTTATTTCTTGTTCTATATCAAATATTTTTAAATATTCATATAATCCAATTGTTCCAATTTCAACCTCAATATTATCAATTTTAGAAATATCAGATAAAGAATCTTTATCAATAATTGTTCCCGCTTTGATTTTTGGATTTGTTGATTTAGTAACAATATATGCACGATAATTTATTAAAGCATCTAATTCTATCATTCGACACTTATCACCTAAAATCGTAGAAATATATTTTTTTAATAATGGAGATACTACCGGTTCTTGTAATTCTATGTGTCCCATACGTTGTCTACGCACTTTAGAACTTACAACATCTACACCACATTTTTCACATTTTTTACCACGATATGTACTTTTTTTATACTTCCCACAAGCACATTCATAATTTTTCATTGGTCCAAATATTCGTTCACAGAATAAACCTCCAAATTCTGGTTTAAATGTACGATAATTTAGTGTTTCATAATTATAAACTTCACCATTAGACCACTCATTTTTAACTTTTTCTGGTGATACTAATTTAATTTCTAAATAATCAACCTCATCAATTTTTCTTTTTTCCAAAATAGCCTCCTAATATTCAATTAAATCTGTCAGTTTAATTTCTTTTCCATTTTTATCATACATTCCAAGATCAATACCTAAACCTCTTATTTCATTTAATAAAACATTATAGGATTCTGGAACTACAATTTCATCAAAGTTTTCACTTTTTAAAAGTGCATCATACATTTTTGAACGTCCAAATATATCATCCGATTTTAATGTCATCATTTCTTGTAATAAATTTGCTGCACCATAAGCTTCTAATGCCCAAACTTCCATTTCCCCAAATCTTTGTCCACCAAATTGTGCTTTTCCTCCAAGTGGTTGTTGTGTTACTAATGCATAAGGTCCTATTGCACGAGCATGCATTTTATCTTCAACCATATGTGCCAACTTAAGAATATACATTACTCCTACTGTAACATCATGGTTAAAGCTTTCTCCTGTACGTCCATCAAATAATTTGAATTTACCACTTTTTTGCATTCCCGCTTGAGCCATTAGTTTTTGTAATTCATCTTCTTTTACTCCCTCAAAAACTTCAGTAGCAAATCTTAATCCTAAAATTTTACCAACCATACCTAAATGCATTTCTAATACTTGTCCAATATTCATCCTAGAAGGAACCCCTAATGGATTTAA
>CAMZNW010000101.1 GCA_947313935.1 uncultured Mollicutes bacterium | reverse complement strand
TACTTTATGGATTTCTTTTATATATCTTTGTATTTCTTTAACTTGTGTATTATTATCAAATTCACCTTTATCTATTTGAGCATATATTTCAGTTATTTTTTTTAATTCTTCATAAAATAAATCTACATTTTTATTATCAATCATATTATATATTTTTATTGGTTTCTGTATACCTTTATTTATTTTATACATATACGTAGTTTCTATTAATAAAGACATTGTTGTAACATCATATACTTCTAATTCTTCAATCCAAAATTTTTCTACTCCTTTAAGTTTTAAATCATTATTTTTCATTAATCCAATTAATTTACTTTTTAATATATCTATATCTGTTAATTTTTTCCCCGTACTATTTAAAGATTGAAACATTTCATATGCTGTTTCGAAATCTTCTGTAATTATAATCGAAAATTTTATTTTATCAATTAACATATCCACTAAAAATTCATTTTGTGAAAGTTCTAAATTATTCCACCAATTATATATTTCATCATATGCAATAACTATGTTTTTGTAATATTTTTGTTTATATTTTTGTTTTTGTTTATATTTACATCTATATTCACTTTTTTCACAGATATCTGTAAATACATATTCCTCAAATATTTCATTGTTTTTTTCTTGTAATATAAGTCTATTTTTTCCATTTAGATAAATAAACTTAGATAATTTTTCTTTTAAATCTGCATCATAATTATTATTATCTAATATTATTTTAACTAATATAGTAAAAGTTATTAATCGTTGTTGCCCATCAATTACATCAAAACTAGTATTTTTATAATCATATGATAATATTATTTGACCAAAAAAAATTTCTTTTGTACCTGGTTTTAATCTTTCTTCTAATGATTCTGTAAAATTTATTATATCTGCTTTATCCCATGAATACAACCTCTGATAAGATGGTACACAAAATTTAAAATCATTCCCATATACTGTTTTTTTTTTAAAATCATCTATCAAATTTAATGGTGTTACTTGTATTGTTTTATACTCTGACATTTTCCACTATTCCTATAATATACATTATGTTAATTTTGTATTATGAACATATTAACATTTTATAGTATTGATACTTATTATATATGTTATAATAGTAAAGTAATAATGGTTATTTAGTCATTAGAATACAAATACATTAACATAATGTATATTATAGGAACTTATATGAATATTTATCAAAAAATGTATACCGATATTATTAATCTTAAGTGTTCTGGTGGAAATCATCCGAAAATTTATAAACCAATATTAATTTTAGCTTATTTTGATTATTGTTTAGATAATAAAGATTTAAATACTTCATATTTTAGTAATTTAATTTGTATTGAAAATTTTATCGAATATATTGTTTTATATTTAAGGGATCCCAAGTTAACTGAATTTTTATCTCCAGATATAAAATCTGATCAATTTGCTTATAAAAATCTTATTCATAGATTTCGAGAACAGCCGCTTAGACGCATAATTAAAGATAGTAAAGATAATAACTTTTTTCATAATGAATTAATGATAGAACCTAAAAGTCGTAAAAATGATGATTTACCTCGTAAATTTGGTGTTTTTATTGATGAAGAATTTGAATATGATAAAATGATAAAAGTAATTCGAGATGCTTGTAAAAAAAAAATATTAAATCTTACTAGTATTGAAATAGAACCTAATGCTATTGAACAAATTAATTCGCATAAAAATGATTCCACTGTTCAAAATTTTGAATCATTACAATTTGAAAATAATCGTATTTATTCGCATTCTAGAACTGGTCAAAGTATTTATCGTAATAAAATGTTAAAGAAATACCATAATACCTGTGCTTTTTGTTCAATTAATTTACCAGCTTTATTAATAGCATCACACGCTAAGCCATGGTGTAAATCTGTAGATTTACATGAAAAGTTAAGTGAAAATAATGGATTATTGCTTTGTGCAAATCATGATAAATTATTTGATAGTGGATTAATAAGTTATGATTTAAATACTAAACAAATAATTTTTTCTTCAAAATTAAATGATAGTTCTATTGAATTTCATAAATCTTCACTTCAAAAATCAATTGATTTGAATTTTGATCCTCAATTTAAAAAATATATTAATTATCATTATGAATACATTTTTCAAAAATAATTAAATAAAAATACTAGTTTTAAACTAGTATTTTTATTTAAATATATTAATTATCTTTAATAATATTTTTAATACAATATTTTGTTTTGAAGTTTGGGCCTTTTGTATAATATTATTAAATAATTTATATAATAATTTATTATTTATTAAATCAAACTCACCTACAAACTCAATCATTTCACCACCAAATCCTTTTTTAAAATAATACAATCCATAGTTATGATTATCCTTATTATTTTCTCCTGGTGTTCCAAAATGATCAAAAAATTCATATCCTTCATTAATACTATCAATTAACATTTGATTAATTAATTGGTATACCGCTCTAAATTGTATAAATTGTTGACTACTTGCTCCAAATAAATGCCAACATTTATTATCATGTACAATACACATTGCTGTTGCTAAAGTTAATTTGTTAGGATATTCTATTTTTAAAACTTCTACTTCTTTTAATTTTTCTTTATTTTTAGTTCTTATTATTTCTAATTCTTCAATTCTTTTTATATTTTTTTTATATTTTTTACTATCTTTATCTAAATCATTTATTTTATTATTTAAACTAATACTTTCTTCTTTATTACTTAATAACTCTTTTTCTATTAATTCTATATAATCATTTAAATCTAATTCAGCAAAATATTGTTTAATAAAACTCTTATTATAACTTGTTTCTGATTTTAATAACTCGAAATATTCTTTACTACGAACAATAAAATCATCTCGTTTTGAAGTATCTTCCATTAATGCATAAAATCGATCTATATCTATATTTTCAGATTGTACAATTTTAACACCTCGTTTAGGCCCAATTTTGATATTATAACGAGTTTTAGAATCCATATTGTCTAAAATACTTTTTGCCGTTTGTCCTTCTAAATTAACTCTAAATGTATAACGAGGTTGCATTCCTTCAAACCCTCTAGTAAATCCTAAATGATGAAAACCAGCAGCTTCTAAGTTATCAATTATTATTTGATTATTTTTTCCATTAGCTATTGGATTTCCTTCATTATCAATTTTTTGAAATATTTCACCAGGATCTATTCTTAAAAAAACTCCATTATTTTTTTTTAAAAATTGTTTTAGTTCTTTTGTTACTTTTTTTATATGTTCTTCGTTTTTATAATCAATTATAATTCCACGTGAAATATAATACATTTTTCTATTAATTATTGGAATAGGAATTTTTTTATTAGATATTATCATTGCTGCAATTAAATTTTCATTTTCATAACATCCCATAATTTCATAATTCCAACCTACTTTTACACGAAAATCTGCCCATTCTTGAGAATGTAAAAAATGAGTTTGTTCCATTTTTTTTGCAAATTCTAAATATTTATCGTATTTTATTTTAATCATTTTACTCCATATATTTTATCTTAATCATTTATATTATACCATATTCTATACTTAATATAAATTAAAATTATCCATATATTTTATTCATACTTCTATATTTTTAATAAAAAAAACCTAAATATAGGTTTTTGATTACTTTTTATATAATGTTTTTCCACGACGTATTGTTTCAATAACTTCAATATCTTTAATATTATCATATTCTACATTTAATACATCATCACTTAATATAACAAAATCTGCATATTTACCAACTTCTAAAGTTCCTTTTATATCTTCTTCAAAGTATTGATAAGCTGCACCTGTTGTATATGCTTGTAATGCTTGAAATGGTGTTACAGTATTTCCTAATTTAACTCCACTTCTTGTTGTACGATTTACCGCTGCCCAAACACTAAATATAACATTAGGTGGTACAACTGGTGTATCTTGATGATCAGTATAACTCAAACCTATTTTATTTGCATACTTCATATTACTCATTACTTGAGCACGTTCCAAACCAAAGTTTTTAATATGTTCATCTCCCCAATAAAAAGCGTGAACAGAAAAGAATGAAGGATGAATATTTAATTTTTTCATACGATCTAATTGATCTGCACGTACTAATTGTGCATGAACAACTACAGGACGAACATTGGATTCTTCTGGAGTTTTATTACAAACTTTTAATGCATGTTCATACGCATTAATAAATTGGTCTGCAGCTGCATCTCCATTACAATGTACTAATAATTGTACATCTTCTTCAATTGCTTTTTTACATGCTTCAAAAACTACTGTATCATCACTAAAAGTTGGTATTCCTTTAAATCCAACTCCCTCAGTTTCATTCGGATTTAAATAAGGTTCAGTTACCCAAGCTGTTCTTCCTTGAGGAGAACCATCTAAAAATAATTTATAACCAGAGAATTTTAACATCTCATTTGTATCATAAGGTTTTAAACCATAAGTTCCATCAGTTAATTTAGAAGGACTCATATGAATTGAAACTGGTGGATACATTTTAACATCTATATCTAAACCAACTTTTTCTTGAACATCTAATAAAAATTCATAATCTCCATCACAAGTAAAACCATCTTGAACAGTTGTAATTCCATTTGATACATACATTTCAATTCCTTTTTTACCCATTTCTTTTACAATTTCTCCTTTTGGAGCTTTTGCTGAAGCAAATAATATTGGCATAAAAGCTGTTTCTTTTAATAAACCACTTGGTTCATTACTTCCATCAATACGTGATATTTCACCACCTACTGGATCTTTTGATTCTGATGTTATATTAAATTTTTCAAGTGCACAACTATTTAAAACACCCATATGTCCTGAAGCATGTACTACAATTATTGGAATTGTTGTTGAAACAAGATCCAAATCAAATTTAGTTGGATGACGATATTCTTCTAATCCAGCTATATCATAACCACTTGCGATTTGTGGTTCATCATAAGAGTAATCATTAATTGTTTTTGATAATATTTCAATCATATCATCTATTTTTGTTACTGAACCAACAGGTGGTAAAGATAATGTTGGTAATAAAGAATATTCACATGTTTTTCCAAAATGAGAATGACCATCATAAAAAGAAGGCATCATTGTTTTATTTTCTAAATCAACTAATTCAACATCTGAAGCTTTATTTTTCATTACTTCTTCTTCTGAACCAATTACTTTAATAACTCCATCAACAACATAAATTGCTTCTGCACGTGATTCCTCATTTTCCATTGTAATTATATTTCCATTATAATAAATTTTTTTCATATATTCTCCTTTTCTATAATTCTATTATATAACTTTTTATAATTTTTATAATGCTTTTAATTCATAATTAACATTATTTTTTTTCATAATTTAGTTCATTCTTAAATTCAATGATTAATTGCTTTACTTCATTTAAACCTGGATTAGTTTTTTCTAATCCCATAAAACCAGGTGCCGAATTAACTTCACAAACTATATAACCTTTTTTTGTCTTTAATAAATCTATTCCTGCTATTTCACAATTAATTGATTGCATAACTTTTTGACATATTAATAATAATTCTTCATCAACAATAAATTCTTCACTTAATTGATTTCGTGAATAATTAGTAATAAAATCACCCGTACTTGCCATTCTTTTCATTGATGAAATAACTTTATTTTTATACATGAAAACTCGATAATCAACTCCATCATATTCATCAACAAATTCTTGAATAATATAATTGTGTTTATTGTTAGCTAAAAAATTTATATTTAATAAATTTTCTAACTCTACTTTATTTTTTACTAAATATATTCCATAACCAAGTGAACCAGTATTAGCCTTTAAAATAAGTGAATATGTAAATTCTTTATCTATTACACTTAAATCATTGCTATCATTAATTATACATGACTTAATATTATCTATTTTATTAGAACTTAAATGAAGATGCATTGCAAATTTATTTTTCAACTTCATAATACAAGTTCCATCATTTAAAATATTAAGTTTATTTAAACGCATTGCATCATATAATAATGCATCATTTTCTCTTGTCGCACTTCCTGTACGTGGTAAAATATAATCATATTCTTCTAATAAATTATTTGCATAATAAATTTTGATTACATTATTAATTGTCACAACTTTAAATAAATCACAATCCAATATTGATAAATCAATCTCTTCTGATTTACATACATTTTTAAATTGTACATTCTCATAATTATTAATATTTTCATATTTAATTATTATTGCTATTTTCATATACGCGAGTCTCCCCATCTAAACTTACTTGATCTATTTCTCCACCGCCTAAACATTCTTGTCCATTATAAAATACGCAAGCTTGTCCTGGAGTAACTGCTAAAGTATTTGGATAATATAATTTTATTTCAGTTTTAGATATCCATTTATAATCTATTATTTCAACATCTTTTGAACGATATCTAAATTTAACACTACTAATTTTTTCATTTTTACTAATATAATTAACCCCAATTACAATACAATTATTACTTTGTAAATAAATCGAATTATCATCTTGGGCAATATATACTATATTATTTTTAATATCTTTTCCAACTACATACCATGAAGCGTTTTCAAAATTTTTATTTCCCCCAATTCCTAAACCACGTCGTTGTCCTATTGTATAAAAACTCAATCCTTTATGTTTTGCTACTATTTTATTAGTTTCTATATCAATAAAATCTCCACTTTTTTGTTCAATATAATTAGTTAAAAAATTAACAAAATTACGTTCTCCAATAAAACAAATTCCAGTTGAGTCTTTTTTATTTGCCGTTACTAAATTTACTTCATTAGCTATTTTTCTCACTTCTGATTTTTCTAAATGTCCTATTGGAAATAAACTCTTTTTCAATTGCTCTTCACTTAATTGTTCTAAAAAATAGGTTTGATCTTTATTTTCATCAACTGCTCGTAATAATTTTACTTCTGGATGATGAATTACTTGAGCATAATGTCCCATTGCAATATAATCACAAGCAAATTCTTTTTGTGCGTATTCTAAAAAGCAATGAAATTTTATATATTTATTACATAATACATCTGGATTTGGTGTTCGTCCTTTTTTATATTGACTTATAAAATATTCAAAAACATTCTCCCAATATTCTTTTACAAAATTAACTCGATGAATTTCAATCCCTAATTTTTCTGCAACCAATTTTGCATCATTATAATCTTCTTGTGCTTGACATATCTCTTGATCAATATATGGATCTGCTAAATCATTGTTTAATAATGGATCCCAATTTTGCATAAAAAGACCTATTACTTCATGTCCTTGTTCTTTTAACAAATATGCAGCTACAGATGAATCAACACCACCACTTAAACCAACTACTACCTTTGCCATTTTTCTCCTATACTATTTTAAATCATTAATTATACTGTGTGCAGCAATTGCACCATCGTTTATTGCAGTTACGATTTGTCTTAAATTTTTATTATTCACATCACCAGCACCATATAATCCTTTTTGTTTTGTTCGCATATTTTCATCTACATCGATATTTCCATATTCATTTAAAACATTTAGTGGTTTGAAATTAGATGTTAATGGGATTAAACCAATATAAATAAATACTCCATTTGTATCAAAGATTTTTGTGGTTTTAGTTTTAAGATTATTTATACGAA
>CAMZNW010000100.1 GCA_947313935.1 uncultured Mollicutes bacterium | reverse complement strand
GGCTGGATGTGTAAGCATAGTGATATGTTGAGCTGACCAGTACTAATAGGTCGAATCCTTCTATTTTACAATCTAACTTATTTAGTTTTGAGAGTTGTTCTCAATTAATCTAGTATTTATTGTGTTGATGTTACACCTGTTCCCATCTCGAACACAGAAGTTAAGCTCAATTACGCTTGAAGTAATCCTACGGGGTGAGATATAGTCGGTGCCTTTTAATTTAATTCTCCTAATGGAGAATTTTTTTAGTATATTATAAATAGGAGAAAATATGAATAACAATATTAAGAAATTACAAATTTTTTTAAATGCAACTTATGTAGTAGTAATTTATTTATATATAACATATTATATGATGATAACTATATCTAATTTGTTAAAATTAATTCAAAATTATTCAGTTTTAAATAGTCCTATATTATTAATGAGTTATTATATAATTTTAATTGGATTAATTGTATTATTTTATATTCGCAAATTTTCTTATCAAACACTTGTAATTATTTTATTATTAATTAATGTTTTTTATTAAAAAGGAGAAATTATGTTTATAGATAGTGCAAGAATTGAAATAGAGGCTGGTGTAGGTGGAAATGGAATTGTTGCATTTAGACGAGAAAGTTTTGTAGAAATGGGAGGTCCTTATGGTGGAAGCGGAGGACGAGGTGCAAATATTGTTTTTGAAGTAGATGAAGGGTTACGTACTTTATTAGACTTTAGTTATAAAAAAAAATATATTGGTGAAGCTGGAGAAAATGGAAGAAATAAATCTCAACATGGACATGCAGCTAAAGATGTAATTTTAAAGGTTCCACCAGGAACAGTTTTAATTAATGATACAACCAACGAATTTATTTGTGATTTAATTCATCATGGAGAAAAAAAAATCATTGCCAAAGGAGGGCGTGGTGGACGAGGTAATTTTGCTTTAGCAAAAGCAGGACGTCATGCTTTAGAAATATGTGAAAATGGAGAACCAGGAGAATTTTTAAATCTTCGTTTAGAATTAAAATTATTAGCAGATGTAGGTTTAGTAGGTTTACCAAGTGTAGGAAAATCATCATTAATTTCCGTGATGTCAAGTGTTCGTCCTAAAATTGCACAATATCATTTTACAACTTTAGTTCCAAATTTAGGAGTATCTAAAACTAATGATGGACGTAGTTTTGTTATTGCAGATTTGCCAGGTTTAATTGAAGGTGCTGCTCAAGGAAAAGGTTTAGGACATCAATTTTTAAAACATATTGAACGTACAAAAATCATTTTACATATAATTGATATGGGTTCTTTTGAAGGGAGAAATCCCATCATAGATTACGATATTATTAATAAGGAATTAGTTGAATATGGTTTTGATTTAGAATCGCGAAAACAAATAGTTTTAGCAAATAAAATGGATTTACCTAATGCAAAAGAAAATTTAGAACAATTTAAAATAAGTTATTCAAATGTTGAGATTATTCCAGTTTCTGCAATAACAAAAGAAGGAATAGATTTAGTAATTTTAAAAGTAGCAGATTTATTAGATGAAATTGGAAATATCTTTCATATTTCTGAACAACCAAAAAGAAAATTATACAAATTTGAATATGATAATGGAATTGATATTTATCGTGATGAAGCAGGAGATATAAACATTCGTGGATTTGAAATTGAGCGATTAGTAAAAATGACTAATTTTAATACATTTGACAATATACGTCGTTTTGCAAATACTTTAAAAACTATGGGTGTATATGATTTATTAGAAGAATTTGGTGTAGAACCAGGAGAATTGATTATAGTTATGGATTATGAATTTCAATACGATCAATAATAAAAAAATCATATAATCTCTTATATGATTTTTTTAATTAATAATTAAACAATAAAGTTAATTTTAAAAAAATCAACTAAGAAATTTAAAATTATAATTTTTTTAAATAGATACTGTTACTAGAAATTTGATATAATATAAATATGAGCTCAGTATATATTCACATTCCATTTTGTAAATACATTTGTACTTATTGTGATTTTTGTAAAAAATATAAAAAAAACCAAGATATATTGGCATATTTAGATGCACTTGATCAAGAAATATTAAAACAAATCCCCAAAAAAAAGGTTGTCTCAACAATATATATTGGTGGAGGAACACCTAGTAGTTTAACAATTATAGAATTAAAACGATTGTCAAAAATAATAAAAGAACATTTTATTTTTGATGAAAATTATGAATATACATTTGAAATGAATCCAGATGATGTATCTAATGAAAAAATGCAATTATTAGTTCAAATGGGTGTGAATCGAATTAGTATTGGAATGCAAACTTTAAATAATGAATTATTAGTTTCTTTAAAACGAGAACATACAGTTTTAGATTGTGAAAATGCAATTCAAATTGCAAGTAAATATATTGAAAATATTTCAATTGATTTAATTTTTAATTTACCAAAGCAAACAAAAGAAGATATAAAAATAAACTTAGATTTTATTAAAAGATATAAGCAAATAAAACATGTTTCATTTTATGGATTAATTTTAGAAGAAAATACAATTTTAGATACACAAAAATTTAAATTACTAGCTGAAGATATAGAAGCTAGTTGGTATTATATTATTCAAGAGGAATTAAGTATTTTAGGTTATGAACAATATGAAATATCAAATTATACAAAAAAAGGGTATAAGTCCATACATAATTTAGTTTATTGGCAAAATAAAGAGTATTATGGATTTGGTTTAGGAGCGAGTGGATATATAAATCAAGTCCGCTATACTAATACACATTCTTTAAGTAATTATTTAAAAGGTGATATTTTATGGTTCAAGGAAAAAATAAATCATGAAGAGTATTTATATGAAGAAGTAATGTTAAAGTTAAGAACAATTGAAGGTATTGAATTTAAAAAAGTAGAAAAATATTATTTAGATAAAGAGTATTTTCAAATTAAAAATGATTACGTTTCAATAAAACCAAATAAATTATATTTAAGTAATGAAGCAATTGTAAAATTATTAGAACAAATGGAGGAGAAATAATGCAACGTTATTTTATTAATCAAGAATTTAAAGAAAAATTAATTATAAATTCACCAGATATATGTCATCATATGAATAATGTTATGCGTTATAAAATAGGTACAAGTATTTGTTTAGTAAATAACGGTATAGCTAAAATATATTCAATCAAGTCAATTAAAATAACACAAGTAGAATTTGAATATATTGAAACGATAAACCAAAACCCAGAATTAAAAAATAAAATAACTTTAGCAATGCCATTTTTAAAGAAAGATAATTTTTCATTAGCATTGCAAAAAACAACAGAGTGTGGAGTTAATGAAATTATACCTACGGAATATGAATATAATGTTATAAAATATGATAATAATAAATTTGAGAAAAAACGAGAACGTTTTGAGAAAATTATTTTAGGTGCTAGTATGCAATCAAAACGTAAATTAATTCCTAAACTTTTACAAATACAAAAATTAACTTCAATTAATTTTACTAAGTATGATTTAGTAATTGTGTGTTATGAAAATGAAGAAAATAAAATACTTCAAGATTTAGATATACAAATAAAAAATAGTCAAAATATATTATTAATTATTGGACCAGAAGGAGGATTACATCCAAAAGAAATAACATTATTAAATAATTTAAACAATAGTGAAATAGTTTCAATTGGTAATCGAATACTACGTTCTGAAACAGCACAAATAGCAGTGATTTTTTATTTATCAACAATCATTGAAAAGGAGAAAAATGAAAATAGCAATTAAAACATTAGGATGTAAAGTTAATACATATGAAAGTGAAGCAATTTATGAAGAATAAGAAAAAAAAAATTATCAACGTGTTTCGCCAAATGAAATAGCGGATGTATACATAATTAATACATGTACGGTTACAAATAGTGGAGAACGTAAATCACGCCAAACAATTAGAAAAATGATCCGTTTAAATCCAGAAGCAGTTATTGTTGTAATGGGATGTTATGCACAATTAAAATCAGAAGATATTACAAAAATAGAAGGTGTTGATATAGTTGTAGGAACACAAGGACGAGAAAAAATTTATGATTTAGTTCAAGAATTTATGATAACTCGTCATCCAGTTGTAGCAGTATCAAATATTATGCAACAAAAAGAATTTGAAAAATTAGAAGTAATAAATTTTGCTTCACAAACAAGAGCTTTTATTAAAATTCAGGAAGGATGTAATAACTTTTGTACTTTTTGTATAATTCCTTGGGCTCGTGGATTAATGCGTAGTCAAAAACCAGAAATAGTACTTGAACAAATTAGAGGACTAGCAAAGCGAGGAGTAAAGGAAGTTGTATTAACAGGGATTCATACAGCGGGTTATGGAGATGATTTAGAAGATTATAATTTTGCAAGTTTATTAAAAGAAATTGATAAAATTTCTGGAATAGAAAGAATTAGAATATCATCAATTGAAATTTCCCAAATTACAGATGAATTATTAATGGTATTAAAAGAATCTACCAAAATAGTTAATCATTTACATGTACCAATACAAGCAGGAAGTGATGACATATTAAAGAAAATGAAAAGACATTACAATACAAAAGAATTTTTAAATAAACTTGAGCAAGTTAGAAAAATTTTTCCTGAAATAGCATTTACTACTGATATAATAGTTGGTTTTCCAGGAGAGACAAAAGAATTATTTGAACAAACAAAAGTAACATTAATAACAGCCGGATTTTCAGAACTACATGTATTTCCATATTCAGTACGTGCAGGAACACAAGCAGCAAAGATGGAAAATCAAATACCGGAACAAGAAAAAAAACGCCGTGTACATGAGCTAATTGCTTTAAATAATGAATTAGCTTTAAATTATGCACAACAGTTTAGTAATGATATTGTAACAGTTTTAGTAGAACAACGAAATAAAAAAGGATTATTAGAGGGACATACTACTAACTACTTAAAAGTTGAATTCGATGGAGAAGATAGTTTAATTCATAAAATAGTTAATGTAGAATTAATTCAAATAGGATATCCATTAAATCATGGGAAATTAATTTAAAAATATTTTAAGTTAAAAGTTTCAGCGTCATAGTTTTTAGATTTAAACATAAATATTACGAATTATCTTTTATATTGAGAGGAAGAGTTTTGATTTATTTTGTTAACTATAATTTTTATGAAACTATGACTTTTATTTTTTATTAACACACTTTTTTATAATTCTATTTTATTCATTATAATCCTTTATATAATATATAATATCTCTTTTTTATAAGAAATTTAATATAAGTATAATATATTATTTTAAATTTCTTATAAAAATAATTATGAGTTTATATATTATGATTTATATGAAAAATAAATAAATTTAAATTTGTATTGCACATTTAATTTAAAAACTATATTTCATTTTATTACTGTAAAATAATATTATTTACTATTTATATATTATCTAGGACAAAATTATATGTATTTACTTATGATATTATCACTATCTTTCATGAAAAATCAATGAAATACTTGAATGTATTTAAAAACTATGTTATAATAATTAATGTGTGGATAATTAACACACCCGGACTAATGTAATAAAAAACTAAGGAGGAAATATGCCTACTATTAATCAATTAATTCGAAAAGGACGTACTGATAAAATTAGAAAATCAAAATCACCGGCCTTAAATATCGGATTTAACTCATTAACAAGAGAATATACAAATTATAATTCACCACAAAAAAGAGGTGTTTGTACTCGTGTTGGAACTATGACACCACGTAAACCAAACTCGGCGCTACGTAAATATGCCCGTGTACGTTTATCAAATGGTATTGAAGTTACAGCATATATTCCAGGAATAGGACACAACTTACAAGAACACTCTGTAGTACTTTTAAGAGGTGGACGTACGAAAGATTTAGGTGGGGTACGTTATAAAGTTATTCGTGGTACTTTAGATACAGCAGGAGTAACTGGACGTATGCAAGCTAGATCAAGATATGGAACAAAAAAACCAAAATAAAGAATTGAAAGGAGGCATATGCCTAGAAAAGCAAAAATAGAAAAAAGAGTAGTTTTACCTGATCCATTATATAATTCAAAAGTTGTATCTAAATTAATTAATAAATTAATGTTAGGTGGAAAAAAACAAACATCAGGAAAAATTATTTATGGTGCTTTTGATATAATTGAAAAAGAAACTGGAGAAAATCCAATTGATGTATTCAATAAAGCATTAGAAAATATTACACCAATTTTAGAAGTTAAATCTCAAAGAATTGGTGGTGCTAATTATCAAATCCCAATTGAAGTTACAGAAGTTCGTAAAGAAACTTTAGCACTTAGATGGTTAGTTAATTATTCTAGATTACGTAATGAAAAATCTATGGAATTACGTTTAGCAAAAGAATTAATGGATGCAGCTAATGGAACAGGTGCTTCAGTTAAGAAAAAAGATGATACACATCGTATGGCAGAAGCAAATAAAGCATTTGCTCATTACCGTCGTTAAGAAAAAGGAGTTATATAATGCCGAGAGATTTTAATTTAGATAAAATACGTAATATTGGAATCATGGCACATATAGATGCTGGAAAAACAACAACAACAGAACGTATCTTATATTACACAGGTCGTACACATAAAATTGGAGAAACACATGATGGTGCTTCTCAAATGGATTGGATGGAACAAGAACAAGAACGTGGAATAACTATAACATCAGCTGCTACAACAGCTGAATGGAAAAATCATAGAATTAATATTATTGATACACCAGGACATGTAGATTTTACTGTAGAAGTAGAACGTTCATTACGTGTTCTTGATGGAGCAGTAGCAGTTTTAGATGCACAATCTGGAGTTGAACCTCAAACTGAAACAGTTTGGCGTCAAGCAACAACTTATAGTGTACCGAGAATTGTTTTTGTTAATAAAATGGATAAAGTTGGAGCAGATTTTGATTATTCATTAGAAACTCTTCATACACGTTTAGGTGCAGATGCACATGCAATTCAATTACCAATTGGAGCAGAAGATGAATTTGAAGCTATTATTGATATAATTGAGATGAAAGCACATTTTTATCGAGATGATTTAGGTGAAAAAATTGATATTGTAGATATCCCAGAAACACATTTAGCAAAAGCACAAGCAGCTCGAGAAGAGTTAATTGATGCGGTAACTATTTATGATGATGTTTTAATGGAACAATATTTAGAATCTGGTGAAATAACAATTCCACAATTAAAAGAAGGAATTCGTAAAGCAGTAATTACTGGAGAATTTTTCCCGGTATTATGTGGTTCAGCTTTTAAAAATAAAGGTGTTCAATTAATGTTAGATGCAGTAATTGATTATTTACCATCACCTATTGATGTGCCAGCAATTACAGGTACGTTACCAAATGGTGAAGAAGGAGTTCGTAAATCTTCTGATGATGAACCTTTTTCAGCTTTAGCATTTAAAATTATGACAGATCCATATGTTGGAAAATTATCATTTTTTAGAGTATATTCAGGAGAATTAGCTGCAGGTTCTTATGTTTTAAATTCTTCAAAAGGTAAAAGAGAACGTGTTGGACGTATTTTACAAATGCATGCAAATACTCGTAAAGAGATTCCGGTTGCTTATGCTGGAGAAATTGCTGCTGCTATTGGATTAAAAGATACTACAACAGGGGATACTTTATGTGATGAAAAAAATGTAATTATTCTTGAATCAATGGAATTTCCAGAACCAGTTATTTCTGTTGCAATTGAACCAAAAACTAAAGCAGACCAAGATAAAATGGGAATTGCATTAGCTAAATTAGCAGAAGAAGATCCAACATTTAAAACTTATACAAATCATGAAACAGGACAAACAATTATTGCAGGTATGGGTGAATTACATCTTGATATTATTGTTGATCGTATGCGTCGAGAATTTAAAGTAGGGGCTAATGTTGGAGCACCACAAGTTTCATATCGAGAAACATTTAAAGCGGCAGGTAAAGCAGAAGGTAAATTTATAAAACAATCAGGTGGATCAGGTCAATACGGTCATGTATGGGTTGAATATACTCCAGTAGAACCAGGTGAAGGTTTCTCTTGGGAAAATGGAATAGTTGGTGGATCAGTTCCACGAGAATACTTTAGTGCGATTGAAAAAGGTGTACAAGATGCTATGAAAACAGGTTATTTAGCTGGTTATCCTTTAATTGATGTTAAAGCACGTTTATATGATGGATCATATCATGATGTCGATTCTAATGAACAAGCATTTAGAATTGCAGCAGGTTTTTCATTGAAAGAAGCATATAAAGTATGTAAACCAGTTTTATTAGAACCATTAATGAAAGTTGATGTTACTACTCCAGATGAATATATGGGTAATGTAATGGGAGATATTTCATCTCGTCGAGGACAAATACAAGGTCAAGAACAACGTGGAAATGCATTAATTATTACTGCGTTTGTGCCATTATCTGAAATGTTTGGATATGCTACAACATTACGTACATTAACACAAGGTCGTTCTACATATTCTATGACAATGGATCATTATGAAGAATGTCCAGCAAGCATTGCAAAAGAAATAATTGAAAAAAATAGTAGTAAATAATTAAGGATTAAATCCTTAATTATAAAAATTAGGAGGAATTATGGCAAAAGAAAAGTTTGATCGTTCAAAGCAACATGTAAATATAGGAACAATAGGGCATGTAGATCATGGTAAAACTACATTGACTGCAGCAATTACAAATGTATTAGCTAAAGTAGGTGGATCAGAAGCACAAGCATATGATCAAATCGATGGTGCTCCA
>CAMZNW010000099.1 GCA_947313935.1 uncultured Mollicutes bacterium | reverse complement strand
TGTACCAATGGCACGTACAGTTATACGTGGTTTAAATGAAACAATGAAAATATATAATGATATTATTAAATATTATGGTGTTCCTACAAAAGTAGTTATAGAAACAGCTAAAGAATTAGGTGATTTTAAAGAAACAAAAACACCACCTGCAAAGCATTTTGATGAAGTGAAAAAATTATATGAAAATTTAGAGAAACAAAATAAAGAAAATAAAATAAATAGTAAAAATTTGGAAGAATGGAATGAGGTACAACGTTATTTAGTAGAGAATAAAAGAAAAATAGAATTATATGTTCGTCAAAATGGAGAATGTATGATCACTGGTAATAAAATAGATTTAAACAATTTAGTAAATTATCAAATAGATCATATTTTACCACGTGGATTTGGTGATAATTCGATGAATAATTTAATGTTAATTGAAGGTGCTATTAATAATAAAAAAAATAATAGAGTTCCTTTAGAATATATTAAGGCTGATAATCCAGGGATTTATCAATCTTTTGTAAAGCGAGTAGAATATTTATATAATATTAAAATGATTTCTTTTCAAAAAAGAGAAACTTTATTATTAGAAAATCAAGAAGAAGTAATTGGTTTTATTCAAAGAAATTTAGTTGATACAAGATATATTATTAAAGAATTTAGTGCTATTTTACGAGCATATAATAAATATAATAATTATGATACTAAGATAAGAATGTTACAAGGTTCATATAATAGTATTTATCGTAATGCGTTAAATTTCAGAAAAAATAGAGAAGTTGGAGATCAACATCATGCACATGATGCGGGAATTATAATAATAGTTGATAAATGTTTAGAAACATTATATCCAAATTATTCTTCAGGAAATGAATTTAATGCTAAGCGTTATTCAGATATATTAAATAATTTTATTACAGAAGATAAAGAAGTTAAGTATGGAAATAATTCGAATGCTTTTTTTAGAAAATTATATATAAAAGCCTTTGGGAATGATTATAGAGAAAATAATAGTTTTGTAAGTGAATTAAAACAAAAAGTACCTTTATTATCTTGGAAAATTGAAAAAAAATCAAGTGGAGAATTATTTAATGCAACAATTTATGGACAAGATACAGTTAAATTTAGCGATGCAAATTTAAAAGCATATGCTAAAAAAATAAATTATAATTTTGAAACGGAAAATTATTTAAAAGAGTTATATCAAGAATATGGTGAAAAAGATGTGAAAAAAGAATTAATTGAGTTGTTTGGAAAACCACTAGATATAATTGGTGTAAATGATGATAAAAAAATATTTAGTAGTGTTAATTCTGTAGCAGTAGATTTTTATAAATTAACTATTAATAAAGGTACAAAAAAAGAGAAGAAAAAACATTTTGCAGTTCATATTCCAAAAGCTATTGTACAAAATGGGGTTATAAATGAAGCGCAATATATTGATTTAGTAAAGAGACATTACAATTATCTAGAGTTGTTTGATAAAAATGGAGAATTAATAACAGGTGCATTTAAATTTAGAATGTATAAAAATGAAATGTATTATGATACTGAAAGAAATGAATTGCATCGTTTTAATATTGGTAGTATTACTAATAAAAAATTAGAGATAAAGCGTTTAAATATTTATTCTTATAATGATGTTTACGATTTAGTCGAGGAAATGAAATTAAATTTTAAAAAAGAAAATAAATTTATTGAACAAAAAGTTTTTAATGAATTTATAGAAGAAATAATTATATTTTATACTAGTAAAGGATATCAAATCGACTTTATGAATAATTATTTAATTGAAACTTATAAAAAAGCTGAAAAAATAAATATATTTAGTCTTTTTGAAACTATAGCAAAGGCATTATTAGATTCAAAAAATATTATGAATGTTTTAAAAATAAATGGTCGAAATAAACCAACTATTGATAATGTTAAGTTACCAGATACAGAATATATAAAAATAGCTAGTTCTTCTTTAGGGATAAGATTTATTAAGCAAGATAATAAAAAACCAATAATCGTAGGAAGACATAAAAAAATAAAAAAAACACAATTTACTTGGCAAGTATAATAATTTATGTTATAATATATTTGTACTTATAGTTAAGTAATCAAGGTAATAGAATAAGATTTATTCGAATCCTTATAAGGTATCCAATTGTGGATACCTATTTTTATTTTAAAGGAGGATAATGTCTTGGAAAACAGTATATATTGATGAAAAAAGTTTAGTTTCATTAAATATGAATAGTATGAAAATAAAAGTAGATGAAGAGTATATAAAAGTAAATATATGTGATATTCAAACTGTTATATTTGCTCATGATGGTGTAACTATAACTCTACCATTAATAAATAAATTAATTGAAAATAATGTTGGGATAATTATATGTGACAAAAAGAAAGATCCTAATGGGATTTTTTTACCGTTTAATTGTCATTCATTAGTATTTAAACAATTAAATAAGCAAATAAATTGGAAATTAACAAGTAAAAAAAAATTATGGAAAATAATAATAGAACAAAAAATAAAGACTGAGATAGTAGTTTTAGAAAAAATAAATAAAACAGATAAAATTGATAATTTAAATGTATATAGAAATAATGTTAAATCTAATGATGTAACAAATCGTGAAGGCGTAGCAGCTAAATTATATTTTAAAGAAATTTTTGGGAGTGAATATTTTAGAAATGGAATAGATTCTAGAAATTATGCATTAAATTATGGATATAAAATATTAGCTTCATTTATATCACGTCATATTGCAGCACGTGGTTATGTAGTACAATTAGGGATATTTCATCGTGGTGAATCAAATCCATTTAATCTTACGTATGATTTTATAGAGATATTTCGATATGTAATAGATATTTGGGTATATTTTAATATTAAGGAAGATGATGTGGTAGGAATGAAACAACGACATGAATTAGTTGATATATTAAATATTAAATTAGAGTATGATAATAAAAAATGTCGTTTATCTTATGTAATCGAAAAAGTTATTAATGATTATTTTTTATTTTTAAATGATGAGAAAGATACAATTATTTTTCCTAAATATAAATCACTTGAATATGAAACAACTTAGATTTATGAGATTAATAATATTTTTTGATTTACCACAAAAAACAAAAGCAGATAATAAAAAATATCGAAATTTTATTAAATTCTTAAAAAATAATGGTTATATAATGATGCAATATTCAGTTTATAGCAAACTATGCTTAAATAGTTCAACTGTATTAACCCAAAAAAAATTATTACAAAATAATTCACCAACAGATGGTGATGTTCGTTATTTAGTAATATCTGAACAACAATATCAAGGGATAAGAGATATTAATGAAAGTATGACTTTTCAAGAAAAGATAACCAATGAAAATAGGTTATTAATAATTGGAGGACAAAATGATATTTGAATATGGAAATCAAAGTTTTAATTTAGTTTTTAATAAAATAGCTATTTGGAATTTTAATAATGATGAAAATAAAAAATTAGTTAATTTAAAAATGCAAGATTATTTTTATAATAAAAAATTAATTAATGGCACATTTTATGAAGATGATTTAGAAATAGTTGATAAAAAAGAATATTTTTTTATAGATGTAGA
>CAMZNW010000098.1 GCA_947313935.1 uncultured Mollicutes bacterium | reverse complement strand
ACAATAAGTGATTTATCTTCAATTGATACAAGTAAAGCAGGAGAAAATGATGTTACAATTGTTATAACAGATGCAGATGGAAATATGAATATAAAAACAGTAAAATTAATAGTTTTAGGGAATGCAGCACCTGAAATAACAGCTACACCAATTATTGTTAAAAAAGATGTTGCATTAACAGATGCAGATTTATTAGCAGATGCAACAGCAACTGATTTAGAAGATGGAGATGTTACATCTAGTTTAACTATTGATGGAACAGATCGTCCAGATACTTCAAAATTAGGAATTCAAAAAATTACTTTAAAAGCAAAAGATGGAGATAATTTAGAAACAACATTTGATCGTCATATTATAGTAACTACAGATGGTGGAGAAATAGATGAAGATAAACCATATATTTATGCAGAAGATTTTAAAATAAATTATGGTTCAACTATTGATGAAGAAACTTTTAGAACTAATTCAAAATTATTTGTATATGATAAAATAGATGGAGATATAACTGAAAATGCAACAATAAGTGATTTGGCTAAAATTGATACTACTAAAGTTGGAGATACTGATATTACAATTACTATAACAGATAAAGATACAAATACAAATACTAAAACAGTAAAAGTAAGTGTTGTAGATAATTCAGCTCCAGTAATTACAACTCAAAATTTAACAATGAATATTGGAGAAACAAAACCAAGTAAAGATAAGTATTTAGTAAAAGTAGTTGATAATGTAGATGGAGAAATAGATTTTGATTCAGTAACAATGGATGATACAGCGATAAATCCTAATAAAAAAGGAACTTATGAGGTTAAATTTGAAGTAAGTGATAAAGCTGGAAATATAGGTTCTCAGACTGCAAATATGAATGTTCAAGATGAAGTACCTATAGTCAAAACGTGTGGTGAATTTAGTAGTTCAACAGTTGATGATGATAATAATACAATAGTATATTATAAAAAACAATCAAATGGAAATAAATGTAAAATTACTTATTATGGAAAAACTGATAAAATGAAATTAAAAGAAATTAATCATTATAAGAGTAGTACTAACAAACGTGATACTCGTAAAAGATATTATTATAAAAATGATAGTAAAAATACTTAAGAACGTGGTGAGGGTACAAATTATCAAGCAGATGGTAAGAAGATAACAGATTATGCACAATATTTTTATAAACCAGGTTATAAAAGTTATTACCAACGAAATAATAAAAGTTATGATTATAATATGAGAAAAACAAATTTTAAACAATACATTTATGATAAAAATCATAATTTGAAGTTACGTAATATGTATTATTTTAATATTAATGGACAAAGAATATATTCTGCTCGTACAAATTATGCAAGTAATGGTAAAATAACAGATTATGCTGAATATAAATATAATGATGATGGAGTAAAATATTTAAGAAATATAAAAATGTATTATACAAATGGAAATAAAAAAATATATACAAAAACTAATTATAGTACAAAAACACATAAAGCAACTAGTATGACTAAGTATTATTATGATACACATGGTCAATATACACATCAAGTTAATACAAAATTTTAAAAAATATAAATTTTGGACATCAATTATAAAATTAAAATGAAACACTTTAAACAACTAAATTATATAATTTAGTTGTTTTTTTATATTTTTCTATAAACTTAAAAATCAGCAATGTTTCAATGAAGAATATAATGAACATATCTATTTAAATGATTATTTGATAATGTTAATTAAAAAATATGGATTACAAAATGTTTGATAAAGTATGATATT
>CAMZNW010000097.1 GCA_947313935.1 uncultured Mollicutes bacterium | reverse complement strand
TTCAGTATTTTGTTTATAAATATTTATAGTTTCTTCTTTTAATTCTTCATTATTGAATTTTAATAGAGAAACAATTTTTTCCATAATTAATGTTGAAACATTTTTTTTATCATATTTTTCAATATTATTTTCTAGATTTTGATGTTGTTTTATTTCTTGATTGTCATCCAATAAATTTATTTCCAATATTTTAATTTTTTCCACTACTTTGTTCCTTTTGCTATTTCATTAATAGAAATATTTGGAGAAGAAGTTTCTTTAAATTCTTCTAATTTTTTTTCACAATTAATATTTTTTTCAGAAATTTTACTTATTTTTTCTCTTCATTTTAATTCTTGAATTATTAGAACAATATAAAAAGATAAAATTGAATCTTTAGTCATTTTATCTGTCTTTTCACGAAGTTCTTTTCATATTGGGTGATTAAAAAATATTTTTCCTTTTGTTAAATTTATTCCTTCTTCATTCACTTCATTATATTTTTTTAGATAAATTAATTCATTTGGATTGGAGTCATTATCAATCTCAACTTCAATATTGTATTCTTTTTGTAATTCAATTTTAACATCTAATTTTCTTGCATTACCTTCTTCATCAACATCATTTGGAATTGTTAATTCTTTAATAAATGGTGAAAACATATTTTTGATTTTATTAGCAGTTGCACTATCATTTGTTGAAATCATATGTCCCCTTGCTCTTTCTAACTCTCTACCAATAAGGATAAATTTTTCAAAGATTTTATATATCATATTAACTTGATTATTAAACTTTGTTTTTATAGTTTCATCTTCAAAATTAATTGTTGCTTTATCAGAAGTTGTTTTTATAATATCATCTAGACCAATAATATTTATTTCTCCAGCAAATCTATTATCTACCGAACCTGTTTCATGAACAGATCTTAATAGATATGTTTTAGATTCATTTTCAATTATTGGAGGATGTAATAAAGCTCTTTCTCCTTGAAAAATTCTAATCCCTCTACTACTACTAGTGGATTTTTTAGAAAGCATTCAAAATTTCATTTCTACTTCATTATTATTTTCATCTAA
>CAMZNW010000096.1 GCA_947313935.1 uncultured Mollicutes bacterium | reverse complement strand
AAAACTTAAAACCAATCCTAGAAAAAACAATAGAAGGTGATGATGAAAATCTTAACAATTCATTTCAATTATTAATGCTTGGTATTAAATTAGGACAATTTAAAACTACAATTGATACTTACAAAAAAGGAGAAGTATTAGACTATATTATTATGGATCGTGATTTCATAGAAGATAAGATTTTTATGGAGTTATATGGTGATAAAAATGACAAGGTCTATTATGATGTCCATAAAAAAATATCAAACATTTATAAGAATTTAAGAGAAGAAGGAATTAATATTATTAATATTTTTATTAATACTAATAGAACAATTCAATTACAAAACTATATTAAAAGAACAGGACAAAGAGAAGAAGATGTTGTAGATTATATTGATAGTGTAAATAACGCTTATAATAATGTTATTAATGATTTGATAAATAATGACACTATTTTGGTTGATAACGATGGGACAAAAAACTTTTTAAAACTAAGTGAAAAAGTTGTAAACAAAATACAATAATAGAAATAAGTTATATGATATAATTTATATATGAAAAGGAGTAGTAATGAAGAAGAAAAAACAAAGTTTAAATTTATATTCAAGTAAAAAAATTTCTGAAGAAGAAAAACATAAAAAACAATATAAAGAAATTATGAATGAAATTATGGAAAAGCTTGATAAAGAGCCAACATTTAGAGATCTAGTCGAAAAATTAGCAAAAAGCTAGATATAAAATAATAAAGTTAATAAAGGAGAATGAAAAAAGAATAAAGAAAAACTATTATTAAAACAACAAAAAAAACAACATAAATTAGATCTTAAACAACAAAGAAAGGAACAAAAATTAAGAAACAGAAAGTCTGCTCTTATGCAAAGAAACACATTTTTAGAATCAGAAATTTTAAAATTAATAAGAAGTAATGATGGTGCTAATGAAAATATTAAGTCATTACAAAAAGCACATGATGAATTACAAGAAACAAAAAATAAAGAAATTAGCTCTTTAAATGAAAAAATAAATAAATTA
>CAMZNW010000095.1 GCA_947313935.1 uncultured Mollicutes bacterium | reverse complement strand
CCATCTGCTTGATAATTTGTACCTTCACCATGTTCTAAAGTGTTTTTACTATCATTTTTATAATAATATCTTTTATTAATATCACGTTTATTTTTACTATTATAATGATTAATTTCTTTTAATTTAATGTTATCAGTATTTCCAAAATAAGTAACTTTACATTTATTACCATTTGATTGTTTTTTATAATATACTACTGTATTATTATCTTTATCAACATTTGAACTACTAAAATCACCACATGTTTTAATTAAAGGCACTACTTTGAGTTGTGCAGTTGTATTACCTATATTTCCAGATTCATCGCTTACTGCAAATTTAACATCATAAGTTCCAACTTTATCTGGATTTATAGCTTTATCATCCATGAATACTAACTTAAAATCAATATCACCATCTATATCATCAGCTACTGATACTAAATACTTTACTTTACTTGGTTTTGTATCACCTATCTTCATCGTTAAATTTTGAGTTTTAATTATTGGAGCTTTTGTATCATTAACTACTGTTATATCTTGTGTAATGTTACCAGTATAATCTCCTTCATCATATGAAGCATTGAAATGATTTTCTCCTAAATAAGCATGTCCAAAAGGTACGTCTATTTTTGTTCCATCTATTTTAGTTATTTCACCAAAATATTCTTTTTCTTGAGATGCAATAATGCTATCCAATACAATATCATTATTTTTCGCACTAAATTCATCTGGCATTACAGGTATAGGACTATAATCAGCTATTTTATCTTGATCAAGATTTAAATATTTTAAATTTTTCATTTTTGATAATGCACTTACATTTGTTATTCTAGTTCTAGGTATTTCTAAATATGTAAGATTTGTTAATTTTGATAACGCATCTATATTTATTAAATTATGATTTTGACCTATATTTAAATGTTCTAAATTTGTTAATTCTGATAATGCATCTATATTTGTTAGACTATTATCATATAAATCCAAATATATAAGATTAGTTAAATTTAATAATGAATCTATATTTTTCACATCATTAGAATACCCATCCAAATATGTAAGATTTGTTAAATTTGATAATGCGCTTATATCTATTACTTTACAATTACTAAAATTCAAATATGTAAGATTAATTAAATTTGATAATGCATCTATATTTATTACATCATTAGCATACAAATTCAAATATGTAAGTTTTGTTAAATTTTCTAATGCGCTTATATCTTCTATATGATTCCAAGATAGTTGTAAATGTTCTAAATTTGTTAAATTTGCTAATGAACTTATATCTTCTATTTCATTTTTATATAAATCCAAAGATGTAAGATTTGTTAATTCTGATAATACACTTATATCTGTTATATCAGAATTTCTAATTTCTAAATGTGTAAGATTTGTTAATCCTGATAGTAAATTCATATCAAACCTAGCATACTTATTTAAAATTAAACTTGTAAAGTGATTTAAATTTAATAATGGAGAAAAAGAAACTATTTTATTTCCACCACATTCTAAAGTTGTAAGTTCTGTAAAATTCGATAATACATTTATATTTGTTAAATTATAATTAAACGATATAACTAAATATGTAAGATTTATTAATCTTG
>CAMZNW010000094.1 GCA_947313935.1 uncultured Mollicutes bacterium | reverse complement strand
TGAATTAAATCATTTGTACCAATACTAAAGAAATCTACTTCTTTTGCAAAAATATCAGCTATCATTGCAGTTGACGGTATTTCAACCATTATTCCAATTTCAATATTATCTGATACTTCATAACCATTGGCAATTAAATTTTCTTTTTCCAATAACAAAATTTCTTTTGCACTTCTAAATTCTTCAATTGTTGCAATCATTGGAAACATTATTTTTAAATTACCAAAAACACTAGCTCGTAACAAAGCTCTTAATTGTGTTTTAAATATATCTGTTTGATCTAAACACAAACGAATAGCTCGATAACCTAAAAATGGATTCATTTCTTTTGGAAACTTTAAATATGATAACTCTTTATCTCCACCAATATCTAAAGTACGTACCACAACTGGCTGATTAGGCATTTTCTCTAAAACTTCTTTATAAGATTCAAATTGTTCGTCTTCCGTTGGTAATTGTTTCGCATCCATATATAAAAATTCAGTTCGATATAATCCAATTCCTTCTCCACCTTTTTTTAAAACTCCATCTACATCACTAGGATTTCCTATATTACCCACTAACTTTACTTGATATCCATCTTTTGAAATTGATGGCAAGTCTTTATATTTTTGTTGCTCTTGAATTTTTTTATTTAAGATAACTATTTTTTCTTTTGCAACTTCAAATTCTTCATCTGTTGGATTAATTATAATTTCTCCATCAATTGCATCTAAAATTAATATATCTCCATCTACTACATTTTCCATTATATTTTTTGTTCCAACTACTGCTGGAATTTCCATGCTTCGAGCCATAATTGCTGCATGTGAAGTTCTTCCACCAATATTTGTACAAAATCCAACAGTATAATCTTTATTTAACTGTGATGTTTCAGAAGGAGTTAAATCATTAGCTACAATAATAACTTCTTGATTAACAGTCGTTAAATCAGGAATCTTTTGTCCTGTTATATTCGCTAATAATCGTTTTTGAACATCACGTACATCTGCAGCACGCTCTTTAAAATAATCATCATTCATTTGCTCAAACATCAAAACAAATTCATCTGTCATATCTTTTATTGCTTTTGCGCTACTACTACCTAGATTAATCTTATCTATTGCCCCTTGTTCTAAAGTCGGATCTAACACTATTGCTTTATGTGCTTCAAATACTTCTGCCGCTTCTTGCCCAATTTTTTTTATTGCCAATTCTTTTATTATATCTAATTGTATAATAGTTTCTTTTAATCCTTTTTTTAATAATTTTAATTCATCTTCAATAGATAAGACATTAATTGTTGATACATCTAAATTAATTTCTTCTAATTTATAAGCTTTTGCAATTACAATACCTTTTGATGCTGCAATTCCATTAATCCTTTTTGACATAATTAATCTCCTAATTAAAAAAAACAATAACTTAAACAGTTATTATTTAAACACTTATTTTTCTTCACCAATATTATTAATTGAAATTATATTAGTAATTGCATCTAATGCAGCTTCTTCATCAGTTCCACTACAATCAATTATAAATTCAGCACCATTAACAATTCCAAGCGACATTACTCCCATAATAGATTTTAAATTAGCTTGTTTATCATTTGATACAATCGTACTATCCGCTACAAATTTTGACGCCTCATTAACTAACAATGTTGCAGGTCGTGCATGTAATCCAATTGGATCTACAATTATAAATTTTTTTTCCATTTTTCTCCTTTAATTTATATAATATACTAATATAGTATAACAAATAAAGCTATTAATATCAAGAAATTTATTTTTTTCTTGTCTTAAATTCCTTTATTTTAGTTCTTATTTTAACTTTAATTTTATTATAAATATACTTAGGTTTATTTATATATAAACTAAATTCACCTAAAAATTCAATATAATCCCCCCCAAATGACTCTTTATATTTAGTTGCACCCATTTGTGGATGATCCACCATTCTCTTGTCAATAGCTCCAAACATATCATAATAACGAAATCCTTTATGATACAACTCTTCTATAACATTATCTGCAATAACATTTGAACCAATTATATTTGTATACTCATAACTTCTTGCTCATGCATAACCCCATAATCTATCATTGTCTGCTAAAAATAAAACCATTGCTACTACTA
>CAMZNW010000093.1 GCA_947313935.1 uncultured Mollicutes bacterium | reverse complement strand
GTTCACTAGCTAATTCTAAAAATTTATCAATATCTTTTATATTATTTTTTTCTGCAAAATTTTTATGTTCATCTTCTTTATTTTTCTCTAAAATATCATAAAAATTTTCAGATAATGATTTATTTGAACCATCTTTATACTTAACAACAGCTTCTTTAATAACTGTTCTTATTTCTTTAGATAAGTCATAACTATCAATCTCTTTCAATACATTTTCTATACTTCCATTTTGTACTTTTTCTAATGTTAAATTTAACAAATACTCAACACTAATTTGTTCCTCATCAAATATCCCAATTTCAAAATCAAAATTAATTTGTTCTACTTTACGCTCCTCATTACCATCAATTATTACTTCTTTAAGTGATTTATGTACCTCTTGATAAATATCCTTATAATCATTCAATTCTTTTTTACTAATATTCATATCTTCTTCATTATAATTAGGATGTATCTTTAAAAATACATATTGTTTTTGTAATTCTTTTACTTCATTTAAAGCATGTTCTAATTTTTCTATTTCTTCATTATCTAAAATGCCTCTTAAATCTTGTGGATTTGGACAAATAGAATACATTTGTCCAACTTGTGCATTAAACTTATTTATTAAATCATCATAAGAACTTATTTCAAAATCAGTATATGTTCCACCACCTGCAAATAACCTTAATGCATCATCACGATCATTTTTTTGATCTATAAATGTAACAATATTTCCATATCCTTTTGCTTGAGCTTTTCGATTAACTCTTGAATAAGCTTGTAACAAAGTATGATATTTCATTTTCTTATCAACAAACAATGTTTTTGTTATAGGAGAATCAAATCCTGTTAACAACATATTTACAACTAAAACAATATCTAATTCATTTTCACGAACATTATTATAAATTTTATCCTTAAATGTATCAATATCCATAACATTAATATTAGTATTAAAATTTTTATTATAATCTTCAATTACTTCTTTAACAAAAACTTCTTCATTTGCATTTATATCCACATATTCATCTTTATCATCTGGATTAGTAGAAAATATACAACTGAATTTTATTTTTTCCCTATCTTGTTTTGTTTCATTATATTCTTTTAATGCATGATAATATATCTTTAACTGTTGCTTTGATTGTGTTGCAAAAATTGCATTAAATTGGCGATTATTTGTATAATTATCTAATGTATCAATTATATATTCACTTATTTTTCTTATTCTTTCTCCATCTAAAGCATCCATATTTTCTAATTTTTGTAC
>CAMZNW010000092.1 GCA_947313935.1 uncultured Mollicutes bacterium | reverse complement strand
TAAAACCATAACGACGAATACGATGTTCTATTTCATACAATCCTTTTGTCATTTCTTGTTCTACTAATTCTCCTACTAAACGTACACGACGATTTGCTAAATGATCTTTATCATCAAATTTACCAATTTTATAGGCAACATTTACAAAATAATTTAAATATACTAATATATCTTCTAAATCTAAATGCATTTTTTGATCATCTGAATTTATAATTCCAATCACATCTAATTCTTCTTCATTTATTGGTGATACAATACGTACTTTTTGTAATGTAACTTTATAATTTATTCCTAATTCTTTATTTTCAATAATTTCTTCAAAAATACCATATCCATCAATTAATATTTTATTTAAAATCATTAATTTTTCATGATTAATAATATCACCAGCATTTAATTTTAATTTTTTATCTTTCGGAGAAACCATATCTTCAGCTAATTTAGCATTATAAAAACGTGAATTTACATTCATTAATGTATTTTTGACTAAATCTACTTTTAAATTAAATTTAAATCGTCCCACTTCACCAAAATTATAACTTCGTCCTATGAAACGTGCCATTAAATCATTATATGTTTTTCTTTTTTGACGATAAGTATGTTCATTCTTTTTAAACAAAGTAACTTCAATATTAATCCCTGAAGATTTACATAAATTTAAAAATTTTTTTATTTTTGATTGGTATTCATTATCTACAGAATCAATTACAATTTGTTCTAACTCTTCATTTGTAATTTTATCAAAATATTCATCAATATCTGCAGGTATTTCTATATTTTGTTCTTCTAAAGTTAAGAAAATATTATCTACATCTTTTTTATAATCTAAATCTATTTCTTCAGTAATTGGTGCATTAATCACTTGTGAATTAACTAATACTTTTACAACATCATCAAAAGTTGTATTTTCTTCACTCATTAAATTATCACGTACAATTCTATTATCTCCTAAAATTGAATAAATATTTTCATTTGACATTCCTATAAAACGAGTAAAAGTCATTAAAGATACTTTTCTTTGTGAATCAAATTGAAATTTTATTTTATTTTTTAAAATTTCTTTTTTTGCTTCTTGAACAAAATCGCGTGCACTTTTTACTCGTCCTTCAATTGTAGCTTTTAATAAAAGTTCTGCATTTGAAACTATTTCCTCACCTAAATCTTGCTCTTCACTTGCAGTAATAACTTTTTGAATTTGATTAACAACATCTTGTTGTCCAGAAAAAATATTATTTGTATAACGTTGTTCTAAACTTAAACGTGTTCCTCGTGTTGGCATTATTTGCCCTGTAATTTTATCATCTGTTGTTGTTTTATCTTTTTCTTTAGTTACATATAAACCAGGAGAACGAACTAATTGAGATACTACAACACGTTCTACACCATTAATAATAAATGTTCCACGTTCAGTAATAATCGGTAAATCACATAAAAATACATCTTTTGTTTCTATTGAAATCCCTTCCAAAACATTATACAATTCAATTGTTATTTTAAGTGGTCTAGTATAATTCAAACCACGATTTTTATATTCTATTTCATCTACAAAAGAATGATCTGATTTATCAAAAAAGAACCCTTTATATCTAAATTCCATTTCTCCATTTTCTTCTGTAACTGGAAAATAATTACTGAATATATACTCCAAACGTTCATCTTCTAATTTTTGGTATGAACCTTTTTGGATATTACTTAAATTGGGAATTTCTAATTTTTCAATACGATCAGAGAAATTAACTCTTTTATTTTGTCCTAATTTTAATTCTTTCAATTTTCCTCCATATATTCTTTGTCTTGGTCGTTTTATAATACTCTATAATCAGAAAAATAAGGAAATTCACATAGGTGACTCCTTATTTTAATTGCATTATAGTTTATTTGTATGCTTTTTAATAACAATAATCATACTAACTTCCTCTTTTATAGTATAACATTTTGAATTAATATTGTCAACTAAAAACTAGATTAATATAAAAGACATGTAATAATATCATAAGTCAGGATATACTATTTTATCCGAAATAATATCTAAATAGTTTTGATATAATAATATCTACTATTTTGTTCTTAATTTAGTCTTTAAATAGATGGAGAATCTTAGAATTTCCTAATAATTTTTTTTTATGATATAATTATATATAGGAGTTTTATGTTATACACTAATAAAGATATATACCAAGATACAAATAAAATATTACGAAATAAATCTCAAGATTATAGTTTTCCTTTACAAAATCATGAGAAAGATGAATTAAATGCAATTTTAGAATATATTATTAAAAGTGTTGATGATACTTTAGCAAAACAATATGATTTATCTCCTTCTGTTGGTTTAGCTGCTATTCAAGTTGGAATACAAAAACGTGGTTTTGCATTACACATATTAGATGGTGATGACAATTTAGTTATTTCACAAATTTTTATTAATCCTAAAATAATTGCTTATTCTGAACAATTAACATATATTGATGGTGGTGAAGCTTGTTTATCTGTTGCAAATGAACATAAAGGGATTGTTCCACGTTATAATTACATTAAAGTTCGTTATTATGATTTACTAGGTGATGAATACATTGAAGAATTTACAGGTTTTATTAGTGTTGCTTTTCAACATGAATATGATCATTTAAATGGTATTCTTTTTTATGATCATATTAATAAAGAATATCCTTTTAAAGTTCTTCATAATACATATCCATTATAATAAATTATTATTTAATAATAAATTAATATAAAAAAACATCAAAATTATGATGTTTTTTTATATTAATTTATTTGCTTTTTTAATCGCTTGAGCATACCCTAATGCTTTTGCCCCTTGATAATGATATCCTTGTCCCAATATTAAATCAATACTATTATCTTTGTAATATTCAAAAGCAACATTTATATTCGTTACATCTATTACATCATCACCTAATTTTGGCGTCGATTTTCCATTATATTTATATGTGATATCTAATTCTATTATATTTAAAACTGATTATTTATCTTTTAGATTTGAATC
>CAMZNW010000091.1 GCA_947313935.1 uncultured Mollicutes bacterium | reverse complement strand
AATGATTAAAAGGAATAAACCAAGTAATTAAAAATATGCAAAAGCAAATGTACCAAAGCAAGGGGAAGATATTTATCCAAAAATAAAGGATGTTACATCAGTAGATGATTTGGTTATAACTAAAGTACCTGCGATTATTTATGTAAAAGATCATAAAGTTGTAGCTAGTAAAGAAGGTTCTGCAAGTGTTATTTATCTATTAAATAAGATTTTAAAAGAAAAAAAAATAGATTTGCAATTATCAGAATTATAAGTAAAATGTTTTTTATGTATAGAAGATAGTTTATTTATAATAATTAAAGATTCATGATATAATATTAATGAATAAGGAGGCATTATGTCAATAATATTAGATGTTTATGCAAGAGAGATATTAGATTCAAGAGGTAATCCAACAATTGAAGTTGAAGTTATTACAGAAGCAGGTGGATTTGGACGTGCAATGGTTCCAAGTGGTGCATCAACAGGTGAACATGAGGCGGTAGAATTACGTGATGGAGATATAAAGCGTTATTTAGGATTAGGAGTACAAAAAGCAGTTAAAAATGTTAATGATATTATTGCTCATGAAGTAGTAGGTATTGAAGTAACACAACAAGTTGCAATAGACAATTTAATGATTAGTTTAGATGGAACAAAAAATAAATCTAAACTAGGAGCAAATGCAATATTAGGAGTTTCAATGGCTTGTGCTATTGCAGCTGCAGATGAATTAGATTTACCATTATATCGTTATTTAGGTGGTTTCAATGCTAAAGAATTACCAGTACCAATGATGAATATTATTAATGGTGGTACACATGCTGATAATAGTGTTGATATTCAAGAATTTATGATTTTACCAGTTTCTGCTACATCATTTAAAACAGCAATTCAAATGGGGTCAGAAGTATTTCATAATTTAAAAATAGTTTTAAAAGAAAAAGGATATGCAACTTCTGTTGGAGATGAAGGTGGTTTTGCTCCTAATTTAACTTCAAATGAAGAAGCAATTCAAGTTATAATAAATGCAATTGAAAAAGCTGGTTATGTAGCGGGTGAAGATATTTTAATTGCAATGGATGCAGCAGCTTCTGAATTTTATAATAAAGAAACTAAAAAATATGAACTGACAGGAGAAGGATTATCTTTAACAACAAATGAATTAATTGATTTATATGCTAAATGGGTTGAAATGTATCCAATTATTTCAATTGAAGATGGTTTAGATGAAAATGATTGGGATGGATTTAAAAAATTAACCGAACGTTTAGGTAATAAAGTCCAAATAGTTGGAGATGATTTATTTGTAACCAATACAACTAAATTGGCACAAGGGATTGAACAATCTATTAGTAATTCAATTTTAATTAAAGTTAATCAAATAGGTACTTTAACTGAAACTTTTAATGCTATTTTAATGGCACAAAAAGCAGGATATACTGCAATAGTATCACATCGTTCAGGTGAAACAGAAGATACGACAATTGCCGATATTGCGGTAGCTTTAAATACAGGATTAATTAAAACAGGTTCAGCATCAAGAACAGATCGTATTGCAAAATATAATCAATTAATTAGAATTGAAGACGATTTAAATGGAATGGGAATTTATAAAGGATTAGGTGCATTTTATAATTTAAATAAATAGTATAAATTAAAATTATCATAATATGATAATTTTTTTAATTAAAATTTAATTTTATGATAATATACACTAAAAAAGCAACTTTAAAAATAAAAAAGATAAAAAATATACAATATGCTTGCAATTAAAATAAATAAATGATATAATAATATTGTCTTTGATAAGAAGTATGGCCTGTTGGTGAAGCGGTGAACACACATGCCTTTCACGCATGCATTCACGGGTTCAAATCCCGTACAGGTCACCATTAAGCTTCAAATGCGGATGTCGTATAATGGTATTACCTCAGCCTTCCAAGCTGATGACGTGGGTTCGATTCCCATCATCCGCTCCATTTGCCACAATAGCTCAGTTGGTAGAGCATACGGCTGTTAACCGTAGGGTCACAGGTTCGAGCCCTGTTTGTGGCGCCATTAAAATTGATTAATATATCTTAATAGATTTATTAATCAATTTTTTTAATAAAATAAAATTATTAAAGGTATACGTTTACATTAATTTGACAAATATTTTTTTTTATGATAAAATAAAAAAAAAGGAGGGAAATGGTGGAGTTAAATTTAGATACATTTATTAATGAAAATGGATATTTAGTTGCAGACGATATTGACATAATTGTATCATTTAATCAAAAAATTATTTATCAAAAAGGAAATAATAAAATGTATGATTTAGCATCACTAACAAAAGTTGTATCATCAATAATAGTTTTTGAACTTGTAAATGAAAAAAGAATTAATTTAGAAGATGAAGTTAAAAAATATCTTCCAGCGATTCAACAAGAAATAAAAATTTATGAATTATTATGTCATACTAGTGGAATTAGAGATGAAGTTGAATTTGATTATTCTAATTTTATTAAAGTAATTAATCAACAACAATTATTAGATAAATCGATTCAATATGCAGATTATAATTATATTTTATTATATTTAGTGTTAGAAAAATTTGGTTCAATAGATGAATTATTAAAAAAATATTTTCCGACGCTAAATATTGTATATAATCCATTAGAAAAAGGTATAAAACAAAAAAATATTGCACCAACTGAAATTAGAGTAAATCGAGGTTTAGTTCATGGTATAGTTCATGATCAAAAATGTTTTAGTATGGGCGGAAAATCAGCTCATGCGGGTTTATTTTGCAATATTAATGATTTTAATACTATGATAAATAAATTTCTATTATTAGATATGGAAAGTATTTTAAAAAATTATCAAGTACAAAATGTTAATGAAAAAAGAACAGTAGGTTTTGAAGTTAATGATTTAAAAAAACAAATGGGTCTGTTTAGTGATAAAGCATTATTTCATACAGGTTTTTCTGGAACAAGTGTTTTAATTGAACCTAAAAGTAATTTAGTAATAACTATTTTTACTAATAGAATTCATCCAACGCGAAATAATGATAATATATTTTTATTTCGTCAAAAAATACATAATTTAGTATATGAATATATCAAAGGAGAACAATGCGTCAAATAATTGTGATGAGTCATGGAAAAATGGCACAAGAAATAGTAAATTCATTATTTATGATAATGGGTAAGAATGAAAATATTGATTATATAAATTTTACAAAAGATATGTCGATTGAAGATTTAAACGATGCATTAATTAATAAAATAACTACAAAAAATCCAATTATATTAACTGATTTAAAAGGTGGAAGTCCTTTTAATGTAGCATTTAAATATAAATTTGAAAATGAATGTGAATTATTAGCAGGTGTTAATTTACCAGTTGTAATTGAAGTAATGAATCAAGTTGTATTTTTAAATAACGATAATATAGATGATATCAAAGGAAAAATAAACGAATATATTGAATTCGTATAAAGGAGAAAAATGGATATTCAAGTTTGGCAAATTATAGTATTAACAATTTATAGTTTTATTCAACAACCGATTCAAATATCTTATGGACAAAACTTAATTAGTCGTCCAACGACAGTTGGAGTTGTAACTGGTTTTATAATGGGTGATATAGCAACAGGTATATTTATTGGTGGTACAATTGAATTAGTTTCGCTTGGAGTTGCAACTTACGGTGGAGCATCTGTTCCGGATTATTTTACAGCAACTTTAATTGGAACAGCATTATCAATAGCTGGTGGACTTGATCCACAAGAAGGGGTAGCATTAGCAATTCCAGTAGCAGTTTTAATGACTCAATTAGACATTTTTGGTCGTATGGGGAATACTTTTGTATTACAAAAAGGAATTAAGCATGCAAAAGCTGGAAATGTTCAAGGTGTAGTAAAAATGAATCGAATGGGGATATTTGCATGGGGATTATCTCGCTCTGTACCAGTATTAATTGCTTTATTATTTGGAGTAGATTTAGTGCAAGCAATTGTTAGTGATATACCTGAATCAATTACAAATGGACTTAGTGTTGCAGCAGGAATGCTACCAGTTGTAGGTATTGCAATATTATTACGTTATTTACCATTTAACAAATTATTTGTTTATTTCTTATTTGGTTTCTTTTTAAGTGCAGCTTTTGGGTTGAATTTATTAATGGTAACAATAATGGCTTTTATTTTAGTAGCTATTATGTATAGTAGTGATAAAGAACGTTTAGAACAAGGAAATAATACACAAAATAATAATTTTGGAGGAGAGATTGATGACTAACCAATTAACTAAAAAAGAATTAAATAAAATATATTTAAAGTCTTTTGAATTACAATTAGGATGGAATTATCAAGTAATGCAAGGATTAGGTTATGCAGCAGCAATGTCTCCAATAATAGAAAAAAATTATCATACTTTAGAAGAAAAAGCAGAAGCATTAGAAGTATATATGGATTTTTATAATTGTAATCCACATACTAGTACAACAATTATGGGTGCAAATGTTGCTTTAGAAGAACAATTACCAGGAGATTTTGAAGCTATTCGTAGTTTAAAATTATCATTAATGGGACCTTTATCTTCTTTAGGAGATACTTTAATAGTAGCTGTTTGGGGTTCGATTGTATTTGCAATTACAGGTACTTTAGCTTTATCTGGAAGTAGTTTTGCATTTATATCGGCATTTATTCCAGCTTTATTTTATGCAATACCATTAATGGTATTACGTTACAAATTATTTAATTTAGGACATAATTTAGGACAAGATATGTTTGTTAAATATGCTAATGAATTTGAAATGATAAAAAAATTTGGTTATATTTTTGGGTTAATTGTAATTGGTGGTTTAGCAGCGACAATGGTTAATGTTACTTTAACAAATGATTTAATGATTGGTGAAGTTAAAATTGATTTAAATAATACAATAAATAGTATTGTACCAGGTATGTTATCTTTAGTAACGGTTTTATTAGCATATTGGTCATTGGGACTAAAAAAAATGAATTCAACACGTTTATTATTAGCAACTTTAGTAATAGCAACAGCATTAGGTGCATTTGGAATTTTAGTATAAAAGGAGATAGATGATAAAACATATAAGAATAGATGAACGATTAGTTCATGGACAAGTAGCATCATTTTGGAGTAATTCATTACGTGCGACACGTATAATGGTTGTAAACAATCATGCAAATGGGGATGAATTTACAAAACAAATGTTACGCATGGCAACACCAACAACAATGAAATTATCAGTATTAACTACAGAAAAAGCAGTTGATCGTATTAAAAATAATCAATATGAAGCAGATGTTGTTTTGATGGTAATTAAATGTGTTAAAGATGCTTATGAATTATATATGGCAGGTTATGAAATGGAAGCAATTAATATTGGAAATATTTCGAAAAAGGATGAGAATCCAAATGAAATATATAAGGGGATATATTTAAATGCTGAAGATCAAGAATATATTGATAAGTTGAAAGAAAAAGGGGTAAAAGTAACGGTACAACAAACTCCGCAAGATGGAATTATTATTTTATAAATATGTTATTAAGTATAACTAAAATTTAGTTATACTTTTTTAGTATGAAGTATAATAATAAATTTTAATATGTTATAATATTAAAAGAGGAGTAAAATGAAAAAAAATAAATTTATGTTTTATGCAAAAATAATAACATTATTCTTAATACCATCTTTATATACAGTAGTGTATCTATCATCTAATTCAGATCCATATGGGAATATGAATAAAATACCAGTCGCAATAATAAATAATGACCAAGGTTTTAAAATCGATAATGATGTAGTAAATGTTGGACAAGATGTAACTGATAAATTAATTAAATCTAATGCATTTAAATTTACTCAAATTAATGCAAAAAAATTTAGTTATGATAATTTTTTTATGGAGATAGTTATTCCAAAAGATTTTTCTAAGCATATTATAGATTTTACAAATGAAGATTATAAACAAGCAATAATTAAAGTTGAAGTAGATGAATCTAAAAATTATATATTTGCCTCAATTGCACAAGAAGCTTTAATTCAAATGGGGAGTGAAATTAATCAAGGAATAGTTACTAATTATTTACAATTAAGTTTAAAACAATTAGGAGTGTCAATTGATACAATTAATAAATACAATGAAAGTATTTCTAATTTTATTGAAGAAACTAACGATTCAATTGACCAAATTCAAGGTAATTTACTAAATCAAATAGAAATTAGTCAAAATGAATATGAAAAAGCTAAAAAAGATACCAAGTTAGATGCATCAATGGCAAGTGCTTCGTTAAATAAAAAAATCAATAAAATAAATAGTGATATAAATAGTGAAATCAATAATATTAATATCAATTTTAAAAAAGTAGTGGATAATTTCACAAAAATAAAAAAAGAAATATTATCTGTTACTAAAAATAAAAGAATTTTAATGATATTAGATAAAATAGAAGGAAATTTAAATAATATACAATTGCAAATAAATAAAATACAAGATTCTAAAAAACTAATACCGGAAATTAACCAAGAACAATTAAGTGGAGATATAGATAAACAAATAAAAAAAATTGAAGATATAGTTGATCAATATATTAAAGAAGTAAAAGCATATTCAATAAATATAGATGAAATCCAAAGAGAAATAAATCAAAGTGATTTATTACATAAAAAGTTAACTTTAGAAGGTAATTTAAATAATATTGTTACATTTTTTGCAACTCCCGTTATTTTTGATACAAATCGTGAAAATAAAGTTGAAACATATGGTGAAGGATTAGCAGCATTTTTCATTTCATTATCATTATTTGTAGGTGCTTTAATTCTTATGACAGTATTACCTTTTGAAGAACTACAAAAAGAAATGAAAAATTTAACTCTTAGAAAAATGCTTCTATTTTATGGAATGTTTGCAATTGGACAGGTAGCGGTATTATATGCATTATTAATTAAAATTAATGGGTTACATTTTATTCATCCAATTATGTTTATAATTTATTCATTTGTATTGTCCTTATTTTTTATAGTATTAGCACTTATTTTAACTTTAATCTTAAAAGATATTGGTAAATTTATAGTATTTGTTTTATTAATATTACAATTAGGAGCAAGTGCCGGTACATTTCCGATTGAAACAGCACCTACATTTTTTAGAATGATTAATCCATTTTTACCTATGTCATATAGTGTTGTTAAATATCGAGAAATATTATTTGTTTCGGATGCGCATATTTTAAACCAAGTATTTATATTTTTGGGATTAATAGTGGCATTACTATTGATTATATGGGTTTATGTAAAAAAATATAATATTTTTGAAAAATAAAGTTAATTATATAGTTTTTATTTGACAAATTACAATAAAAAGGTTATAATTATATTGGCGTTTACCTACTATAGAAAGCCCCGTAAAGTAATCTATAAGTAAAATATTTAAGGAGACGTATTATGATGAAAAATACATATATGGCTAATAAAGAGTCATTAAATCGTGAATGGTTAATAATTGATGCAACAGGAAAAACAGTTGGTCGTTTAGCTTCAGAAGTTGCTGCAATATTAAGAGGGAAACATAAACCAACATTTACACCACATGTTGATTGTGGAGATTTTGTAGTTATTATTAATGCAGAAAAAGTCATTTTTACAGGTAACAAATTAAGTAATAAAATTTATTATCGACATACAAATCATCCAGGTGGTTTAAAAGAGGAAACAGCTGAAAAATTAATGGCTCGTGCTCCAGAACGTATTTTAGAAAAAGCTATAAAAGGGATGTTACCTAAAACTAAATTAGGTCGTCAAATGTATCGTAATTTATATATTTATAAAGGTGATATTCATCCACATGTAGCACAGAAACCAAAAGAATATATATTAAAAGGATAGGAGAAACTATGAAAAAATTTTATATGGGAACTGGTCGTCGTAAATCTTCAGTTGCATCTGTACGAATGACTGATGGAACTGGTAAAATCATTGTAAATGGTATTGAAGTTTCAGAATATATGCCAAGTGGTATTTTATTAATTGATTTAAAACAACCATTAGTATTAACTGATACAGTTGATAAATTTGATATTTTTGTTAATGCAAAAGGTGGAGGTTTTTCAGGTCAAGCAGGTGCAATTCGTTTAGGAATTACTCGTGCTTTAATGGAAGCAGATGCTGAATATCGTCGTATTTTAAAACCAGCTGGTATGGTAACACGTGATGCACGCGTTAAAGAACGTAAAAAATATGGTCTTAAAGCAGCACGTAGAGCACCTCAATTTTCTAAACGTTAAGATTATAATAATTATTGGAGGTAATATGAAAAAAGAAATACATGCAGATTATATTGAAGCTCAAGTTAAATGTTCATGTGGTAATGAATTTGTAGTACAATCTACTAAAAAAAATATTAATTTAGAAGCTTGTAGTGCTTGTCATCCTGCATATACTGGAAAAACTAAACGAGTTAATTCAGCAGGTCGTGTTGACAAATTTAATAAAAAATTCGGACTTTAATAGTATAGTTCACAAAAATAGGCAAAGCCTATTTTTTGTTTTATAAAGGAGATTTTATGTTTGAAAAATTACAAAAATTAGTTTTAAAATTTGAAGAAGTGCAAAATAAATTATCTGATCCTGATGTATTACAAGATTATAATAAAATGGCAGAATATGGAAAAGAATTAAAAGAGCTTACACCAATTATTAAAATGTTTAAAGAGTATAATATGGTAATTAACGAAATAAATGATGCAAAAGAATTAATAAAAATAGAAGAAGAACAAGAAATGAAAGCAATGTTTAATGAAACTATTTTAGAAAATGAAGCTAAATTAACAAAATTTGAAGAAGAATTAAAAATAATGTTATTACCAAAAGATCCTAATGATGGAAAAAATGCTATTTTAGAAATTCGAGGTGCAGCTGGTGGGGATGAAGCAAACATTTTTGCTGGTGATTTATTTAGAATGTATTCTAAATATTTTGATATTCTTGGTTGGAAAACTGAAATTATGGAATCAAATGTTAATGAAGGTGGAGGTTTTTCTTTAATTTCTATATTAATTAAAGGCGAAAATGTATTTAGTAAATTAAAATTTGAATCAGGTTCACATCGAGTACAAAGGGTTCCATTAACGGAATCTCAAGGTCGAGTTCACACTTCAACGGCGACAGTAGTAGTAATGCCAGAAGTTGAAGCAGTAGAAGTAAATATTAAAGATGCAGATATTAAGATTGATGTATATCGTTCAAGTGGTGCTGGTGGTCAAAGTGTTAATACGACAGATTCAGCTGTTAGAATTACACATGTACCAACTGGAATTGTTGTAACCTCACAAGATCAACGAAGTCAAATTCAAAATAGAGAAAAAGCCATGAAAGTATTAGCAGCTAAATTATATGATCATTATTTGTATACTCAACAATCTGAAAATGATAGTGAAAGAAAATCTAAATTAGGCTCAGGTTCACGTTCAGAAAAAATAAGAACATATAACTATCCACAAAATCGAGTAACAGATCACCGTATCGGTTTAACATTAAATAAATTAGATCAGGTAATGGATGGTAAAATGGGTGAAATAATTGATGCTTTAATTATTGAAGATCAATTACAACGTATGCAAGGAGAATAATGGAATTATCATCATCATTGTATTTAGCACAAGTTGAATTAGAAAAAGTTAGTTTACCTCAAAGTAGTATTAATTTAATGATTGAATATGTGTTTAAAGCACCTTTTAATGAAATAGTAGTAGCTAATACACCTGTAACTTCTAAATTAGAAAAAGAATTTAAAGATTTATTAACAGAAGTAATCAAAAAAGAAAAACCTTTAGCATATATAATTGGATTTGAATATTTTTATGGTGAAAAAATTTACGTTAATTCAGATTGTTTAATACCACGAATTGAATCAGAAGAATTAGTTTATGCGACAATCAAGTTTATTAAAGAAAATTATATAAAAGGAATCGAATTAGATATTTTAGATTGTTGTAC
>CAMZNW010000090.1 GCA_947313935.1 uncultured Mollicutes bacterium | reverse complement strand
CAAGTGGTCCATCACCTTTTAAATTAGTCGTAATCTCTTGATCTTCTTTTAACATTAAAGCCATTAAACCTGTTATTGTTGCACTTCTTCCTAAAGCAGCAGAAGCTACAGCTAATGTATCATTTTTTTCATGTAATTCTTGTACTAAATTTTTACTATCTGTTATATAAAATCTAATTTGACTATCAAATGCTACTCCTGATAAAACTCTATTTTCCATTTTCTTCTCCTATTATTTCAATATTATTTAAACTTATTATTTGATTTACATGATTATTATTTTTTATTTCTTCTTCTAATTTTATATAATCTTCTACTAGACAATTAATTATAAATTCAACTTGATAATTAAAATCTTTTTTTACTACTTTAATTTGATATTGTTTTAAAATATATTCAACCTTTGTAATATCTTTATACATTAAATTAATTCTACATTTATAACCTGGTAACACAGTACCTAAACTTGCTATTTGAACCATCTTAGATGTTATATTACTATAAGCTCGAATTAAACCACCTACACCTAATTTAGTTCCTCCAAAATATCTAGTTACTACAACACAAATATTTGTTATATTTTGTTTTAATAAGACATTTAATATTACTACGCCTGCAGTTTTATTAGGTTCTCCATCATCATCCACTTTTGAAAAATTCCCAACTATATATGCACTACAATTATGGGTTGCTTGACTATGTATTTGCTTTACTTCATTAATAAATTCTTTTGCTTGAATAATAGATTTTACTGCTCTTGCTTGACAAATAAAACGTGAACCTTTTATTTTATCTTCAATTATTATATCTTTTAATAAACTTGATTTAACCATTTAAAATCTCTAAACATTTAGTTTCATTTAACTGATTGATTATTAATGTAATTAATTTAATTGCATCTAAAACATCTTGTTGGTGAATTATACTATTATATGTATGTAAATATCTTGTTGCAATTGAAATTGTTATTGTTGGTACTCCATCATGTGTTAAATGAATCTGTCCTGCATCTGTTGCCCCACCTTTTAGAAAATCTAATTGATATTTTATATTATGTTCTTCAGCAACTTTTTGAATATGCTTACGAAAACCTACATGTCCTATTGTTCCTCCATCTAATACACTAATTAATGGCCCAAATCCTAATTTATTATTTCCAATAGATGCTTCAAGTTTTGGAGTATCAAAAGCAATTCCTGTATCTATTACAATAGCTAAATCTGGATTTATTTTATAAGCACTTGTTTTAGCCCCTCGTAATCCAATTTCTTCTTGAACAGTTGCACAACCAAATACTTGCAACGAATCATTACTAATTTGTTTCATTACTTCACACATAATATAACAACCAATTCGATTATCTAAAGCTTTAGCTGATATTAAATTATTATCTAACAATACTTGATAATCATTAGTTGGAGTAATCATATCTCCTATTTTTATATGATTTTCTATTACTTGTTTAAAACTAATTGCTCCAATATCAATATACAAATCATCTAATTCAATTGCTTTATTTCGCTCTACTTTAGAAAGAATATGTGGTGGTTTAGAACCAATTATTCCAAAAATTTTGTCATTATTACTTGTTGTTATAACTACTTGTTGTCCTAAAATGACTTGAGCCCACCATCCTCCTATAGATGAAAATTTAATAAATCCAGCTTGATCAATATCTTTAACAATAAATCCCACTTCATCCATATGACTTGCTAACATTACTTTTAATCCTGTATTTGTATTAGTTTGACTAATTAATGTTCCTAAGTTATCATGTGTTTGATTAAAAGAGTTTAACTCTTCACTAATTATATTTCCAACTATTTCTTCATGTCCTGCAATTGCATTTGCATCAGTTAATGCTTTTAATAATTTATGATTAAAGGCCATCATTCTCCTAACTTATTTAATATTATAACATATTTATTAACTATATATTTAAATACTATATTACATGCTTTAATAAAAACAACTCATAACAACTATGTTATGAGTATTTTTTAATTTTTTATGAACTTTACAATTAATATTTAGTTACATGTTTATGTGTGAAATGACCATGTGTATCATAATAATACTTAGTCATACTAGTTGCTTTATGTGTTTTTGTACTATAATGTGTTTGTGTATAAGTTTTTTTATTTCCATTTGTATAATAAGTTTTTATATTTCTTAAATATTGTACTCCTGCAGAATTATATTTATATTCTGCATAATCTGTTATTTTACCTTTACTCGAATAATTTGTACGAGCAGAATATGTTCTCTTACCTTTAGTATTAAAATAATACATATTACGTAATTTTAAATGATGATTTTTATCATAAACATATTGTTTAAATTGTGTCTTTTTCATATTATGATCATAAATTTTATTATTTCGTTGATAATAACTTTTATAACCTGGTTTATAAAGGTATTGTGCATAATCTTTTATCTTCTTACCATCTGATTGATAATTTGTACCTTCACCACGTTCTAAAGTATTTTTACTATCATTTTTATAATAATATCTTTTACGAGTATCGCGTTTATTATTACTCTTATAATGATTGATTTCTTTTAATTTTATCTTAGTAGATTTTCCATAATAAGTAACTTTACATTTAGTTCCATCTGATTTTTTTTTATAATTTATTATTGTGTTATTATCTTTATCAGTACTTAAACTACTAAATTCACCACA
>CAMZNW010000089.1 GCA_947313935.1 uncultured Mollicutes bacterium | reverse complement strand
AAAATCATAGGAAAATATTAGTGTCTGCTGCAAAAGATGTACGTATTTTATTAGTTAAATTAGCTGATAGACTTCACAATATGAGAACTTTAAAATTTATGAATAAAGATAAACAAAAGTTAATAGCAAATGAAACTTTAGAAGTTTATGCACCAATTGCTCATAGACTTGGAATGTATGAAATGAAATGGGAACTTGAAGATTTATCTTTTAAGGTAATTAATAAAAATGCTTATAATGAAATTGCAACATCACTAAATATGAAACGTAGTGAACGAAAAGAATTTATTGATAAAATGATTATTAAAACGATTCAAATTTTTGATGAAATAGATATTAATATAGAAGTTAAAGGACGTCCAAAGCATATTTATAGTATTTATAAAAAAATGCATAATAAAAATAAAGATTTTGATGAATTAACTGATTTATTTGCATTTAGAATTATTGTTAATAGTATACCTGAATGTTATTCTGCGCTTGGAACAATTCATGAAAATTTCAAGCCATTACCTATGCGTTTTAAAGATTATATACCAACTCCAAAACATAATATGTATCAATCAATTCATACAACTGTAATTAATGAAGAAGGACAAATAATTGAATTTCAAATTAGAACACATGAAATGGATATAGCTGCAGAATATGGAGTAGCTGCTCATTGGATGTATAAATCTGATAATGAAAATAAAGAAATACAAAATAAAATATATCTTCAATTAGATTGGTTAGAAAAAATTAAAGATAATAAAAATAGTTATGATTCTATAGATTTTATGAAAGTAATGAAAAATGATTATTTATCAAAAACAATTATGGTTTATACACCTAAAGGTGATGTAATTGAGATTCCAGAAAAAGCTACAGTCCTTGATTTTGCATATTATGTTCATACTAATATTGGAAATAAGGCTTTAAGTGGAAAGGTAAATGGAAAATTAGTTTCTTTAGGATATAAATTAAATATTGGAGATATGGTTCAAGTAATTACATCAGATATAGTTGAACCAAGTGTATCTAATCTTCAAAAAGTATTTACAAGTAGAGCAAAAGATAGCATAAAAAAATATTTTAAAGGTACTGAAAAGCAGAATATTCAAAAAGAAGGAAATAAATTATTAATAAAATATGCTTTATCACGAGGAATTGATAATATTGAAGAATTACTTAAGGAATCAAAGATAGACAATATTTTAATTAAATTTAATTCAAAAAGTAGAGAGAATTTTTTTTATGAAGTAGGTAATGGTTCAATAAATGTTAGTGATGTAGTTTTGTATATTAAACATACAGATGTTTTACTAATTGATAATAAAAATGAAGTTTTAATTAATAAAGAAGATAATACTTATAGTTTGAACTATTGTAAATATTGTTCACCAATTTATGGAGATGAAATTACAAGTTGTGCAATTAATATCAATCCATATGAGCATGAATATATGATTCATCGAGTAGGATGTGTAAAATGTTTAGCAAATAAAAAAATTGCTAAATGGAATCATATTAATTCTATTTTTATTTGTCGTTTAGAACTTGAAATTATTGATGAAAAAAATTCTATATTAAATACAATTACAGCAATTTCTGAAAATGATATTAATATTATAAGTATTCAATTACAAACTAAAAAAGAAAAAGTAGTAAATGGAGAAATATCTTTTGAAGTACATAATTTAGAAGAATATAATAAAGTTGCAAAAAGTTTAAATGCAAGTAATTCAGTTGTTGATTTTGAAAGAATTATGGAGTCTAGATGAAAATGATTAAACGATTTATTTTAGGAGAATTAAGAAATAATTGTTATTTAATTAAACATAATGATAAAATTATTTTAATAGATGCACCTAATAATATTGAAAAAGTAATTAAGTATTTAGAAAATAAACAATTAAAATTAGATTATGTATTTTTAACACATACTCATTTCGATCATATAAAAGGTTTAGAAGTACTTAAATTATATGATAATACAATAGATATTTATGTAACTAAAGATGAGCAATCTTTTTTATCAAAACCAGAAGATAATTTATCTAATTTATCTAATGTACTAGTTTGTTATCAAGGGAATAGTAAAACGTATAATGAATTGGAAATGAAGGGGTTAATTATAAAAAATATAAGTGGACATAGTAAAAATAGTGCCAATTTATATTTCCCTGAAGCACAAATAGTTTTTACAGGAGATAATTTATTTCGGGATTCAATTGGTCGAAGTGATTTTAAGTATGGGAATGAAGAACTATTAATTAATGGAATAAAAAATGAATTATTAGGTTTAGAACAAAATGTTGTAGTTTATCCAGGGCATGGTTTTTCAACAACAATAAAAAATGAATTGAATAATAAGTTATTACAACAAAAGGGGAAAAATGAAGGGGAAATTGATAGTATTTAGTGGTCCAAGTGGAGTGGGAAAAGGAACAATTCGTGAAAATATGCAATTTAACAACTATGTATATTCGATTTCTTCAACAACACGAAGTCAACGTGATGGAGAAAAAGATGGAGTAGATTATAATTTTATAACAAAAGAAAAATTTAAAAATAAAATAGCCAATGGGGAAATGTTGGAATATGCAGAGTTTTGTGGTAATTTTTATGGTACAGATAAAGCAATTGTTCAAAAAACTTTAGAGGCTGGTAAAAATGTATTTTTAGAAATAGAATGTCAAGGTGCTTTGCAAGTTATTGAAAAGATGCAAGATGTAATTTCAATTTTTATTTTACCTCCATCATTAGAAGAACTTGAAAACCGTTTAATCATTCGTAACACTGAATCTAGGGAAGTAATTGATAAAAGATTAGAAAAAGCTTCAAAAGAATTATTATTAAAAGGACATTATAAATATTGTATTGTAAATGACCAATTAGATGATGTTGTTAAAAAATTAGATACTATTTTAGAAAAGGAGATTTATGGAGA
>CAMZNW010000088.1 GCA_947313935.1 uncultured Mollicutes bacterium | reverse complement strand
ATGTTAGCAATTACAAATATTGATTATGGTAATATAATATCTTCAATATGTTCAATAAAGGTCGCTCCATTTTTATTAATATCTATTGTATTAACACCGATAATAATATACTATGAAAAAAGATATAGTGAACCAATTATTTCTATAAAATTATTAAATGATAGACAAATGGTGATTATATTAGTATTAAGTTTCTTTGTTGGAATGGGAATAATGGCGATGGCATTTTTACCACAATTAGGTGAGAACTTATTACTTTTAAAAAGTGGACAAGGTGGATATTTAGTAACTTTCTTAGCATTATTTTCGTTAATATCTTCACCACTTGCTGGGAAATTTATTGATAAATATTCTGCTAAAAAAGTTTTATTAACAGGAATAAGTTTCAATATAATTGGTTATGTTTTAATTATTTTTATAGCAACACCATATAATAATATTTATGCATATTTTGTTGCATTAGGATTTTTAGGATTAGGAGTAGGAAGTACAATTGGTGCTCCAATTAATTATATGGTACAAAATCATGCAAAACCAGAAGAAGTAGTAATGGCACAATCAACGGTTTCTTTAGTACGTTCAGTTGGTGTGGCAATTGCACCAAATTTATTGATTTCAATATTTACTTCTAAATTAGCATTAGCAATGCAAAATTTACAAAGTGTAATTCCAAAATTTACTACAAGTGCTACAAAAACAATTGAAACATTTTCAAGTCAAGATAAAGAAATGTTGTCAAAAGCGTTATCAAATACAAACTTGGATGTTTCACAAATAGATTTATCTCCACTTTCAGGTTCTAATGCTACAAATATTGTTGATAATATTAGTACTATAATAAACAATACTAAAGAAATAGTTTTAAGTAATACACCAGATAATGTACATATAATGATAAATGAAATATTTACAAATTATCAAAATTTACTAATAAAAACAAGTGATGATATAACAAAGAATTTAGCAACTTCAATAAATAGTGGATATCATAATATGTTTATTGCATTGCTTTTAATTTCAGTAATTGCTTTTGGATTTACTTTATTAGTGAAAGAAAAAAAATAGAATTATATAGGAATAAAAAATTATACTAAATATAGTTATAATTTTTTTTTATTAATTTTAGTCAAAATATTTATTTGTAGAATAATTAGTATTTTGTATTATTTATATAACAAAACAATATAATCTATAGTTATAAATAATTTGTATTTAGAAGTTTCAATCATTATATTTGTATTAAGGAATGATTAATACTAATTCTAGAGATTATTTTTGTGAAAATCACATATAATTACTTACGATTTCATCATAAATCATCATAATTAAAAGATAAAGATTGATTAATTTTATATGAATGTTATACTATAAATGTAACACTGTAAATTAAAAAAATTAGACAACAAAAAAGGAGAGTAATGAAAAATTTCAATATTGCATTAGTAGTATTAGGATTATTTATAATAATATCAATGAATGCACAACAAACAGATAAACCTTTAAAAGTAGAAAAAACAAATGTAAGTGAAGATAGTATAGTAAATATACCAGATGAAATTTTCAAAGCTTTTTTAGTTGCAAACTTTGATGAAAATTCTGATAGTAAAAAACAAAAAACAGAAGCAATGTCTGTAATAGATATAGATACTACCTCAATTGCCACAGGAAAAACATCAGATTTAACAGGAATAGAAGAGTTTTCTCAATTAGAACATCTTACAATGTTTAATACTGATATAAGTAATTTAAGTCCATTATCAGGATTAACAAATCTTACATATTTAGATTTTTATGATAGTAAGATAGAAGATATAAGTCCATTAACAAATTTAACAAATTTAGAATATTTACAACTAAGTTTTAATAATATAGAAGATATAAGCGCATTAGCAAATTTAACTAATCTTACACATTTAGAATTGTTCGCTAATGATGTAATAAATATAGATGCATTAGCAAATTTAACTAATCTTACATATTTAGAGTTATATTTTAATGATATAATAAATATAGATGCATTATCAGGATTAATAAATTTAGAATATTTATCTCTTGGTCGAAATAAAATAACTGATTATAGTCCTATACCTGTAATACCAGATGAATTTAGTGCGGAAGATAATGATATAGTATTAGATAGTATTATTGTATCTCAAGAAAAAGAATATTTTGGTGAAATAACAAAAATAGATGGAACAAAAATAGAAGTACCTTTAGGATATGCTAATTTAGGTGAAAATCATTTTACTACTTCATATGATGAAGGAGATTATGCTGGTACCATTACACAAGATATAACAGTAGTTAATGATACAACAGCTCCAACAATTACAACTAAAAATTTAACGATTATTATTGGAGATACTAAACCAAGTAAAGAAAATTATTTAGTATCAGTAGTTGATGATATAGATGGAGATATTGATTTTGATTCAGTAACAATGGATGATACAGTGATAAATCCAAATAAAGTTGGGACTTATGAGGTTAAATTTGAAGTGAATGATGAAGCTGGAAATACAGCAACAGCAACTACACAACTCAAAGTTGAGGATGTACCTTTAGTTAAAACATGTGGTGATTTTAGTAGTACAACTATCGATAAAGATAATAATATAGTAGTATATTATAAAAAACAATCAAATGGTAATAAATGTAAAATTACTTATTTTGGAAAAACTGATAACATTAAATTAAAAGAAATTAATCATTATAATAGTAAAAATAAACGTGATACTCGTAAAAGATATTATTATAAAAATGATAGTAA
>CAMZNW010000087.1 GCA_947313935.1 uncultured Mollicutes bacterium | reverse complement strand
TTTATATTTGTCATCATTTCAAATTTTATCTCTTTGTTTAATCATTTGTTCTTTTAATGATGATAATCCTTTTTCAGTTCTTTTTATTTCACCACTAACATCAGTGTAAGTATAACTATCACATAGTACTGATATTGTTGTCATATAAAAGATATCATAGTAGTATGTTAACATTCCATCTAATAACATTGGTGCTGCAAATGTAGCTATTAGTTTTTGTTGTTGTGCTGGTGTTAAACCAGTATTATTTTTATTTAAATGATTTCATAAAGACTTTTCAAATCTCTCTTCAGCATGAACTACATCTCTTCCAAAGTTCTCTTTATATAAAAGTATTGGATTGTTTTTAACTAATGGGTTAACAAATCTACTTATTAGGTTTTTATCTTTAAAGATTAAATCTAATGCAACTCAATAACGTTCTAAACCATTATCATTTAATTCAATATCTTCAACTTTGATTTTATATCCACCAAATTTTAAATTTGGCATTACCTTTTTTTGTTCCATTTTGGAACCCCCTTTTCTAAATTTTATGTATCCAAGGTTATCTACTTCCTTGCTACATTCTTATTATAACACAAGTTAAAAAAAATTTTAACTTTTTTTTAAATTATTTTTAATTCACCATATTTCACATTGAATATCTTCTTTAATTCAATAAAGAAATAATTGAATTCAATGGGTCAAAGTTCTTCAAAAATATTCATCTCTAACTCTCTTGGTATTTTTTGTTTTCTCATTCACACTCTTATACTATTTTCAAAATCTAATGATCTTGCTTCACTAAACTTGTTTCATAGAACACCAATGTTATCTCTATCATTATTGATTTCATCAATAATAAGAATGAACTCTTTTTCAGACTTCTCAAAGTATCTTCATTTCTTATTATTGTATGTGTATCCAAGTGCTTCAATATGCTCTCTAATCACTTTTCATCTGTTTAGACTTTCTTTGCTTCTATTAGTTGTCATACTTATCACTCATCCTAATCTTTAAATCACTAAGTTTAAATTTATCACCATCTTCAAAAACGAGTAAATCACTTTCAATATTAGCAATAACTAACTTAACTTTTTTATCTTTTAGTTGTTGATAGATAAAAGGATTTTTATAGATAAAGAACTCAATACTATTGATACCTGAAACAGTCTTTAATTGATACTTAGTTCCATTCATTTTGAAATCTATCTTACCAACTTGGTCTTCATTTAGTGTTGATGCTTCCAATCCTAAATCAGTATAATGGATTAATAGTGTTTCAACAAACAACCCAACAAATCTATTATGGAAGTTTGTAGTTAAGTATTCCATTTCACCTAATTCTGTTCTAAAGGTTTCAATTTGTTTTAAAACATTATCTTCTTTAGGGATAATATTTCTAAATCTTTTATAAGACCAATCAACCTTTGGTTTTTGTCTTATAAAGATATCAAAATTAATAGTATTATGGTCTTCACTTTTATTAATTTTTAATCTTAGAACTTCATTATTATATCTCATCATTATCACCACCTAACCCAAATGCTTTTTCATTCATTTGTTCAATAACACTTTTTTTAACTTGGTAATAAACACTTCTTCTATTATTTGAACTATGACTACTATTAATCTCACTTGCAGGTTCAATGATTTCATTTCTTGTTCTTACTAATCAAGCAGCACCATGTGCTCTTTTATCTATTCTCTTTTTAGTATTACTTGATTGATAAGTAGCAACACCACTAAA
>CAMZNW010000086.1 GCA_947313935.1 uncultured Mollicutes bacterium | reverse complement strand
ACGTGCCGTTTGTACAAATGGTTTTCCATCATCCATTAATAAATTTATTCCTAATTTATTTTCTTTTTCCAACAATTTTTCATATTTATTAGCTGAAAAGTTTATTCTATTCCCATTTAAATCAACTGCATTATTAATAATACTTTGTTGTTCATTTGCAACTTGTTCTCCATTATCGTTTAACACATCTTTTTTATAATCATTTAATAATATTTCTATTAAAAATTCACCATCAACATTCATTGGTGTTTCCATAATGAATTTTCGTGATAAACTTAAAAAATCTTTTGAATTTAATTTAGATAATTTTTGTGCTTCTTCTTCTGTATATCCCATTTTAATAAATTCAATATATTTATTCTTCATATCATCATATAATACTAAAGACATAATAATTTCTTCTATCGCTTTTATTTTACTATGTTCAAAATCAGTTATTTCTTTAAAAATATCATCTATTTCTAATTCTTCAACTATTTTTATAATATCAAAATACAAACTAAAAGTTTTATTAAATTTAACAATTGTCTGATTACTTCTAGTTCTAAAACTTTCTAATTCTAGAACATCTTCAACATCACTAAATTTAATCGTTCCACTTTTCTTTAAAAATAATTCATTAATTACTTTAATTTTTTCTTTTTTAGTAAGAAAATATTCATCACCATTTTTTACACCTTTATAAATACATAAATCATTTAGAATTGTAAAAAGTTCTCCAATAAATGATTGTTTAGGTAAAGCAAACTCATCTGGTAAATAAGTACATCTAGAAATCATATTTTCTTTCCATTTTTTTACCGAACTCACTTCATCAAATACATCACTATTTTTTAACATATAGTTATAACTATATTTTATTTTTTCATCTTTTCGTTCAATCCATCCATTTTTAGCATTTGAAGATAGTGGACCCATATAATAAGGGATTTTTGCACTTATAATTTCACATACAACTTCAATAAAATCTTCACTAATCATATCTTTATAACTAGCTTTTTCTTGTTGACATTTTAAAATTTGGATAGCTTCTTTTAAATACAAACCATTTGGATAATTATTTTCAATATTTTTTATAACACGTAGTTTATTTTTATTTTCTACTTTTTTATCATCACCAAAACTCATTTTTTTTCTAATATCTTGATAATATTCTTTAAATTCTTCATCATTTTCTATCTTTGTATAATCTATTTCTCCGTATTGTTCTAACTTATCTAACATATCTACATGTTTTTCACATAAATAATTGTAACCCTCCGCTAAAATTCGTTTTGTTTGAATCATATCGTATATATTTGTTAATGCAATTTCTAAATCATTTTCAGAACCCGTTGATTTTATTTTATTAATACTTGTTTTAGTTAATGATTCATCTATAATTGATAAATCACCTACATACCCACTTATTATTTTTAATAAAACATTTAATTTTTTATTTGCTTTTTCATCTAATTCATTATCTACATATTGTTTTTTTAACATTCTATCTATATCTTTACTTGAAAAATTATCATTAATAATATTCTTTAAAACTTCTGATTCTAATTCTTTAATATTATCTAAAAATTCAACATGGTTTTCACATATTTTTATAAAATCATCAATAATATCTTCTTCTCTAATATTATTTTTTGTAAAATCTACATTTTCAATTAAAAAATGTCCACGTGTTTTAGTAATATTGTATAAACATAAAAATAACTCTCTTTTAGATAATTCTTCAGTTAAACCTTTTTTACGTAAATGATAAATTGTTTTAGCATTAATTTCTTCAATATTTTCATCTAATACACCCTTTTTATGAGTAGCTGTAAAGCTTAAATATCCTTTTTTCTTTAACTCTTCATTACTTATAATATTAAAATCATTAAAAGCTTCTTTCAATTGATTTTTTCGCCATTTTTTTCTTCTATTTGTTCTTCTAGCACTACGACTTACGCGTGCATCAGCAGCAGGAATAGCTTCTTCAAATTTTCTTACTCCAAATTCTATTAATTGATTTGTTTCATCATCCATAAGAGCCCAACCAACTGATGTTATTCCAATGTCTAACCCTAATACTATATTTTCCATTTAAACTCCTTTTTTCTTTTATATTCCTTTTTATAGTATACTATATTTTAAAAATTGTTTTGTATTATTTTAAATGTTTTTATTATCAATGTATATAGATAACTTATCTTTATTTTATCTAATTATATTAACTTATTTATCGATGTATAATTATTAACAAATTATTATAAAATAACTTAAATATTAATTTTTTATCTTTAAAAATGTTATACTATAATAAGACAAAATTATAGGAGTTATTATGAAAAATAATTATTTAATCCAAAATAGAATTAACTTTATTAATGAATATAAAAATGGAGATAATGCAGCTACTAGTTCTAAAGTTGATCCAAATGCTAATGTTGATACCAAAAATATTGCAACTTTATCAAATGAAATTGGTAAATTCGAAAATATCTTAACTAATCGAACTTTAATTAGTGAAAAAATAAGTTTAATGTTTGGTCAAGAATTAGCTGATGAATATATACGACAAATTGAGGAACACGAAATATACGTTCATGATGAAACTTCATTAATGCCTTATTGTGTTTCTGTTAATATGTATCCATATTTAAAACATGGTTTAACAACAATTGGTGGAGAAAGTACTGCTCCTACCAATTTAAATAGTTTCTGTGGTTCATTTGTAAACTTAATTTTTGCTATTGCTTCTCAATTTGCAGGCGCTGTTGCAACTGTAGAATTTTTAATGTATTTTGATTATTTTGCAAAAAAAGAATTTGGTGATGACTACTTTTTAAAATTTGAAACGATTATTTTTAAAACCCCAACTAAAGAATTAACAATTCTAGATTATATAAAACAATACTTTCAACAAGTTGTTTATTCAATAAATCAACCCGCTGCCGCACGTGGTTATCAATCTGTTTTCTGGAACATTTCAATTTTTGATAAAAATTATTTTGAAAGTATGTTTGGACACTTTTATTTCCCAGATCAAACACAACCACAATGGGAAAGTTTATCTTGGTTACAAGAAACATTTTTAACTTGGTTTAATGAAGAACGAAAACGTGCAGTTTTATCATTCCCAGTTGTTACAGTTGCTCTTTTATCTGATGATGAACAAATTAAAGATCAATTAACTGCTAATATGATTTGTGAACAATTAGCCAATGGAAATTCATTTTTTATGTACTTATCTAAAAATGCTGATTCTTTAGCTTCTTGTTGTCGTTTAAGAAATGAAATATCTGAAAATACATTTTCTTATTCTCTTGGAGCTGGTGGAGTTTCCACAGGTTCAATTAATGTTATTACAATGAATGTTAACCGTTTAATTCAAAAAAATATTGATATTAAAACTCAAGTTGATAAAATACATAAATATCACCTAGCCTTTCGTAAAATAGTTGAAGAATATTATGAAGCTGGTCTTTTACCTATTTATACCGCTGGTTTTATTTCTCTTGATAAACAATTTTGTACAATCGGAATTAACGGACTTGTAGAGGCAGCTGAATATAAAGGAATAGACATTAATGTTAATGATGACTATTTCAACTTTATTGATGAAATATTACAACCCATTTATGAAGCAAATAAACAAATTAAAAAAGAAACCGGGGTTATGTTTAATACAGAATTTGTCCCAGCTGAAAATTTAGGTGTCAAAAATTCAACTTGGGATCGTGAAGATAACTTTATAGTTAATCGTGATACTTATAATTCTTATTTTTATATCGTTGAAGATGATACAATTAATACAATTGATAAATTTTATTTACATGGAGAGCGAGCAACTAAATACTTAGATGGTGGTAGTGCTCTTCATTTAAATTTAGATGAACATCTTTCACAAAAACAATATATGAATATGTTGAATACAGCAGTTGCCTCTGGATGTAATTACTTTACAATTAATGTTAAAAATACTATTTGTAATGATTGTGGTAATATTGCTAAAGAAACATTTAATACTTGTCCTAAATGTTCTAGTACAAATGTTGATTTTGCTACTCGTGTAATTGGTTATTTAAAAAGAATTTCTTCATTTTCTAAACCTCGTCAAAATGAAGCAAAAATAAGAAACTATCATAAAAATGTTTAGATTTACTAAACATGACATTACTTATATTGAACATCCTTATTATACCTCTTTAACTTATTTTATTTCTGGTTGTCCACTTAATTGTTTAAATTGTCATTCACAAGAATTTAAAAATAATCAACTTGGTGAACAACTGACAACAAATGTTTTAATTAGCCATCTTGATAAATATCACCAACATATTCAAAATGTGGTTTTTTTAGGTGGTGAATGGGATTCTCCACATTTAATTACTTTATTACAAATTGTTCATTCATATAACTTAAAAACAACTCTTTATACAGGACTTAATCAACTTGATTTAAATATTATAAAACATCTTGACTATGTTAAATATGGACCATATATTGAGAAATATGGTCCACTTAATGTATCTACAACAAATCAAAAAATGATTGACTTAAAAAATAATGAAGATATTACTAATATTTTCCTAAAAAAAAAGCCCTTATAAAAGGCCTTTTTTTATATTACAAATTTAATTCAAAATGTTCAAAGTGTCCGAAACTATGTGCACAAATTGGACAAAGTTTTGGTGCTCTTTTTCCATAATGGATATGTCCACATACATCACATTTCCATAAAACCTCTTCATTACGAGATACTAATTGTTCTGCTTTTAATAAATCTGCAATCTCTTGATAACGTTTTGAATGATGCCCTTCAACTTTTGCAATCAATTCAAACTTTGCTGCTACATTATTAAATCCTTCTTCTTTTGCTATTGATGCAAATTCTTCATACATTGAAACTTCATCACTTTCACCATTAGCAGCTGATAATAAATTCTCATATGTTGTTGTACGAGCAATTGGATATGAAGCTGTAATTCCCATCATCACATCTTTTTCATCTCCAGACATTTCTACTAATAATTTGTAAAATTCTTGACCATGATAAAATTCATTACTTGCTGTTTCTAAAAATATATTTGAAATATTATTCCAACCTTCTTTTTTAGCTACTTTTGCATACATTTCATAACGTTGACGTGCTTGTGATTCGCCTGCAAATGAATTCATTAAATTTTGATACGTTTTACTATTTTGCATAATGCCTCCTTATCTTTAATATAACATAATTAAATTAATTTTTTGGATTATTACATGATTTTTAACTTTTATTTTGTAATTGCTTTTTTTAATCTAATTCTTGGAATTGTTTTAGTTAATTCAAAAGTACTTATATTTTTCCAAGTTTTAGGAACATCTTTTTCAAATTGTTCTAAAAATGTAATAACCTCTTTTGTAATAATTGTTGGAGTACTAGCACCTGAGGTCACAGCTAATTTTTTAATATTCTCTTTTAATAAATCTTGAATATTTATATCTTCAATTGTATTAATTCTTAATGCTTTTTTATTTAATTTTTCTTCTACTATCTCAACTAATCTATTAGTATTATTAGAATTAGGATCACCTACTACAAAAACCATATCCACATCTAAAGGCAAATCAAATAGTGCTCCTTGTCTTTCTTTTGTTGCAAAACATATTTCATTAATCTCTTCTAAGTGAGGATATTTTTTTTTAGCATAATCCATAATATTTTTAGTATCCCAAACACTCATTGTTGTTTGATTAGTAATACATACTAAAGTACTTTCTAAATTAAGAATATCGATATCATCATAAGTTTCTACTAAATGAATTTTATTAGGATTTATTCCAATTACTCCTTCTGGTTCTGGATGTCCATGTTTACCAATATATATTATTTCATAACCACATTCAATTTTATTTTTTATTACATCATGTGTTTTATAAACATCACTACATGTTGCATCAACTACATTAAGTCCTCTTTCTTTTGCCTCACTAATTAAATGTGGATCAATTCCATGAGCTGTTATAACAATTGTTCCACTTGATACTTGCTTAATTATTTCTTTTCTATTTGGACCATTTAAAGTAATCGCACCAACATCATCAAATGCTTTGGTTACATTTTTATTATGTACAATTTCCCCAATTATATAAATCGGTTTTTCTACTTCTAGATCAGCTAATGTATTTGCAACAATATTTAATGCATTTACAACTCCATGACAATATCCACGTGGAGTTACCTTAATTACTTCCATTTTATCTCCTTAATCAAATAAACTTAAAATATCGTCTTGTGTCATATTCATAATTGAATCTTCTGTATTTGATAATGTTTCATCAATTAATTTTAATTTTCGTGATTGAAGTTCTACTATCTTTTCTTCTATCGTACCATTAGAAATAAGTTTATATACAACTACATCTTTTGTTTGACCAATTCTATAAACACGATCTGTAGCTTGATTTTGAACAGACATATTCCACCAAGGATCAAAATGTATTACTGTATTTGCTCCAACTAAATTTAAACCTGTTCCACCTGATTTTAATGAAATTAAAAAAACATCTACATCATTTGTATTAAAATCTTCCGTCATTTGATGTCGTTCAGTTTTTTTAGTTGAACCTCGTAAAATATAAAAATTAATTCCTTCTTCATTTAAACGTTCCTCAATTAACTCTAACATTGAAGTATATTGAGAAAATAATAATGTTTTTTTCTTATTTTTAATTGAATCTTTTATTATTGTAATAGCCTTTTCTAATTTATTACTTGTTTGTTCATAATCTTCATATATTAAACCTGGATGACAAGATAATTGTCGTAATTTTGTCAACATTGACAAAACAATAAATTTATTTTTATTCATTTGATCTGATGATACATCCTCTAATTGTTTTTTCATTTCAATAAAATTAGCATTATAAATATCTTTTTGTTTTTCATCCATTTCAATATAAACAAATTCTTCATTTTTTTCTGGTAATTCATCTAATACATTAACTTTTAACCGACGTAAAATAAATGGTTTTACTAATGCTTTTAGTCTATTTAACGCTTTATTATCTTCATATTTAATAATTTTAGATTCATAATTACTTACAAAATAACTATTAGTACCAAGATAACCTGGAACTATAAAATCAAATAATGACCACAATTCAGATAAATTATTTTCTATTGGTGTTCCTGTTAGTGCTATATTCATATCAGAAGTAATTTGTTTAACAGTTTTAAAATTCTTAGTATTATTATTTTTTATATAATGAGATTCATCTAATATAAGAAATTGAAAATTTAAATCTTTATAATAATCAACATCTCGACGTAATAATTCATAAGATGTTACAACTATTTGATTAGTAATTTCATTTTCAATTTGCACGTTACGAATCTCACTTTGTTCACTAATTGTTAGTATTTTTAAATTTGGTGAAAATTTACTAAATTCTTTGACCCAATTTAATATTAAAGATGAAGGACAAACAATTAAAGATGGTTTATTATTATAACTATCTAATATTAATGTTATAACTTGAATCGTTTTTCCTAATCCCATATCATCTGCTAATATTGCTCCTAATCCTAAGCAATACATTGTTTTTAAAAATTTAACACCTTCAATTTGATAAGGCTTTAAAGTTGCCTTTAATTCTTTTGGTTGTTGAAATTCCATTGATGTTATATTTGATAATTTTAATAAAAACTCATCAAAATTTTTATCTTTACCTAAAATAACATTATTATGTTCCTCATCTAAATAATTTAAATAAATACTATCATAATTTTTTAAAACTATCGTTCCATCTTGTGCTAATTCTTTTTTATTAATTTTTAAATCATCTACAATTGTATTTAATTCTTCTACAAAATCAGATGATAAATCAACATAATCTCCATTATCCAATCGATAAAATGTTTCTTTTTTATGATATGCTCCAAGTATTTTGGATAATTCTTTATTATTAATTCCTGCTATATCTACATCTAAATTTAGTAATTTATTTGTCATTTTTGCATTTAATTTAATTTTTTCTTCTTTTATAACTTTAAATTTTTTAAACTTTTCTGTTACTTTAATTTTTTCGACAAATTCTTGTAAAATATTTAATCCAATCGTTACAAATTCATAAATTACTTCATTATTTGTAATAATAAATTTATCATCTATTTCTTGACCATAACTCTCTAATGTTTTTACTATTTTTAAATAATTCGACTTTGAAAAAGCTTCATTTTTTACATCTTTAAAATCAACTTCTTTTTCTCCGTGTTGTAATTTTATCCCTACTTCAATGACATTTTTATTTTGTGCATCAATATATAAAACAAATTTATATAAATCAATATATAATTCATTAACATCAAAATTTGTTTCTACCTTTACTAATTTATTAACAGTTGTAATTACATTATCATAAAAACTAAAAAAGTTTTCATTCATAATTTTAAGTGATTTTGAAAACAACAAACGCATAAATTCATAAATAGGACGATTTTTAGCTTTATAAAATGCTATTTTACCATGACTCAAATAAAATACACCTGTATTTACAAACCATGCTCTTTCAGCAATTAAAATACATGAAATGATATACATCTCTTCTTCTTTAACTATTTTGGCTGAAAAAGGGATTTCTGGTTTATCACAAACTACTTCTATTTCATTTTTATTATATATTAATAAAAATTTTTTTCCCACATTATAATCAATTAATAAATCTATTTCTAATTCATTTAAAAGGATATATTTACTA
>CAMZNW010000085.1 GCA_947313935.1 uncultured Mollicutes bacterium | reverse complement strand
GGGTAGAATCATTATTTCTTGCTATAACATCAATTTTTCAATCATTTGCTTTATTAATTGGACCAAATTATGGAATTAAAGATTTGTCAGGACCAATTGGAATTTATACAATATCATCTGAAGTATTAAAATTTGGATTAAGTACAATTTTAATTTGGATTGCTTATTTAAGTATAAATATTGGATTAATGAATTTAATGCCAATACCTGCTTTAGATGGAGGAAGGTTGGTATTTGTAATATATGAAATGATTTTTAGAAAAAAACCAAATAAAAAAATAGAAAATTATACAATATATGCAGGGGTAATATTATTATTGATGTTATTTATAGTTGTATCATTTAATGATATATTACGTATCTTGAATTAGGAGAAAAATGAAAGATATTAAAAAAGCTGTAATACCAGTTGCAGGATTTGGAACACGTTTTTTACCTTTTACAAAAGCAATGCCTAAAGAAATGCTTCCAATTATTGATAAACCAACAATTCAATTTATAGTTGAAGAATTAGTAGCATGTGGAATAACAGACATTTTATTAGTTACATCATCACATGCAAACAAAAGGGCAATTGAAGATCATTTTGATCAATCGATTGCATTAGAACAAATGCTTACAGAAAAAGAAAAATTTATTGAATTAAAAGAAATCAATGAAATTTCAAATTTAGCTAATATTCATTATATTCGTCAAAAAGAAATAAAAGGTTTAGGAGATGCTATTTTATGTGCTGAATCTTTTATTGGAGATGAACCATTTGCGGTTATTCTTGGAGATGATATAGTTGTAAATGATAATGAACCAGTAATTGGACAATTAATCAAAACTTATCAAAAATTTAATACATCAATTTTAGGGACACAAGAAGTTTTAATTGAAGATATTAATAAATATGGAATTGTCCAATTAGAAAAAAAAAAAAAAGATGGAAAGATAATAGACATTATTGAAAAGCCATCACTTAATATTGCACCAAGTAATAATGCTGTTTTAGGTAGATATATTTTAACACCAACAATATTTAAATATTTGAAAGTTCAAAAACCAGGGATGGGTAATGAAATTCAATTAACAGATGCAATTAAATCTTTATTAAATGAAGAAGATGTACATATATGTAATTTTATAGGTAAGAGATATGATATTGGTGATAAATTAGGATTTATTAAAGCTATAATTGATTTTTCATTAAAAGATCAAAATTTAAGTTGTGATGTATATAAATATCTTGAAGAAATAATTAATGATAGAAACGGAGAATAGTTATGGAAACAACTAAATATTATAAAATTAAAAAATTAAAAATTAATAAACAAGGTATTAAAATTAAGTTTTATGAAAAAGATAATATTGTCAAGGTAGAATTAATAATTAAAAATCAAAATTTTAATTTTACTCAAGAAAAAAATAATTATTATAGTTTTAATAGTTTTAAAAGTATAAAAGAATTAACTTTATTTGGACGAGAATTGATTATTAATATAACTAGTAAAGTTAACGATAAGATAGTTATTAATAAACAAAAATTATTTGCTTCAAAAATTAATAAAAAAATTTGTAATGATTTTTTAATAAAAAGTATTCAAAATGATGAATTATTTATTTATCCTATTTATAAAAATAAAGAAGATAAATTAATTATAAATTGGAAAAAGCATCAATCGACAATGTGTCAAATAATTGAAAAAACAAAATTAAAAAAAAATTATACTTCTTCAATAAAAGGTGTGAAGTATTGGTATATTTATTATGATAATGTAAAATATATGGTTATATCAGATTCTGAAAATTTTGATGAAACTTATGCAGCTGGAGTAGTATTTCGAAAAGAAAAACATAAAAGAACTTATAATAAAAATCCAAAATTATGGAGAGTAGTATTTAGTATATTGCCAATTAATAAGGATAAAATTTATTTTGAATCATATTCAGGTAAACCGCCGACTGGTAATCCTTATTCAATTTATAATTATTTGAAATTGAATAATTATAATTATAAATTGTATTATGGAGTAAATGCAGAAAAATTTAAGTATACAAAAGATATGGTTTTAAGAAGAAGTATCAAACATTATTATCATTTATATACTGCTAAATATGTAGTATTAAATGGGCGTTGCAACACAAATTATAAAAAAAAAACAGGACAAATTTTTATTCAAACATGGCATGGAACACCACTGAAGAAATTATTTTATGATTTGGATAATATTAATAATAATCACATTATAAATAGTGAAAAAATAACTATATTTGATAATGATTATAATGATAAATTTTATAATAATGATGTAAAAATTTGGGATTATTTAATTTCTCCAAATAAATATAGTACAGAAAAATTTCGTTCTTCTTTTCATTATGAAGGGGAAATATTAGAATATGGTTATCCTAGAAATGATTCTTTAATAAATAATTCAATTAAAAATATAAAAAAATTACGTAAAAGTATGAAAATTAATGATGATTCATTTGTGATTTTATATAC
>CAMZNW010000084.1 GCA_947313935.1 uncultured Mollicutes bacterium | reverse complement strand
TAATTTTTTTGTATTATATTTTGTTTCATTTTTTTGTTTTTTCTTTTGAGTACTTACATTACTTTTGCTTTTCATTTGTGCTATTTTTAATTCAATATTTTTTTCATCCATTTCAATATAATTTATTTTATTATCATTTTTATCAAACATATGAGCAACTAAAATAATTATTTTTATACTTTTCATCCTATCAATTACTTGCTTTAAATATTCACTACTTTGTTCATCTAAATGATTTTGTGGTTCATCAATAAGAATTATTGGACTATCTTTTAATAATCCAATTATTAATTGCAATTTCTTTATTTCTCCACCACTCAATTTTGAAACTTTTTTATTTAAATTATTATCCATTTGAAAATTTTCAACTAACTCTAGCATATATTTTTTATTGTATGAATTTAAAAATAAATCAATAGTTTCAAGTACTGTTAAATAATTAATAAATTGCTCTTTTTGTTCAATATAAGTAATAAATTTTTCATGATAATTATTTATACTATCTTTTGTTAATTTATTATTAAAAAATTCTATTTCTACTTCTGAATTGATTCCCTCCCCATTATAAATTAAATTTAAAAGTGTTGTTTTTCCAATTCCATTTTCACCAGATATTATATATACTCCATTTTCAAACTTTAATTTTATATTCTCATATTTATTATTTTTTATTTCTAATTTTTTTATATTAACATTAAGCATACCTTACTCCATTTCTTTTAATTTTTTATTTATTTTTTTATTACTTTTTTATCACTTATATAAAACATTACAAAGTCACTTATATAAGCAATTGTAAACACAATAATATATATTTTTTTAACTTTATATATAGTATTATAGCATTTTATTTTTTAATTTCTTATGTAGTTTATATAATATCATAAGTGGTTTAAAATTTCCCAAAAAAAAATCATAACAATTAACTTGTTATAATTTTTTCATTAATTTTTAATATATCTTATATTTATTTTTTACTCGCAACATTCCCAGCTACATTTAAAATATTCCATGTTT
>CAMZNW010000083.1 GCA_947313935.1 uncultured Mollicutes bacterium | reverse complement strand
AATAATATTTATTATAGGTTCAATTGGAGTATTTATATCGCTTATAAGTGGTTATTTTGATTATGGATTAATTATCTTAACATTAATAGCTGCATATTTTTCAATGGTGATTTTTTCTTATATTGCAATTGTTATCGTAGCTTTAAATAGTGGGTTGAATATTTATGGATTGTTATATACGGCAATTTTATTTTCAATTTTTTATGAACATTGGATGAAAGGCAATAAATTATCAGACCGCTTAAGTTTTACTTTTTTATCAGAAGCTGGTTTGATAACATATGCAAATTATTTTGCAATTATTTTAATTTTAAATATATTTTTAGGAATGTTACAATATGGTATTATTCAAGGAATATCTTTAAATATATTATTACCAACAATTTTATCAGTTTTAATATTTTTCACTTTATGGTTAAGTGCACAACGTTATTATGAAGGAATATATTTTTATATGGCATATAATATTTTATTAATAGTAAATCTTATAATAAATAATGGAGATATTAAATCAATAATCTTAGTCATATTGATATTAATACTAAGTGGTTTTTTTATAAAAGAACATAAATAAGTTTATTAAAATAAATCAGATATTTGATTTATTTTTTACAAATTAAATTAATTATTAGTTATATATAAATGATATAATAAAATTGATAGGAGTAATATGCAAGATGAAATAGTTATAAAAGGAGCACGTGAAAATAATTTAAAGAATATTGATATTAACATTCCAAAAAATAAATTAGTTGTAATAACTGGACCTTCTGGTAGTGGTAAATCTACATTAGCTTTTAATACTATTTATGCTGAAGGAAAAAGACGATATATTGAAAGTTTATCCTCATATGCTCGTCAATTTTTAGGAGGAAGTGAAAAACCTGATGTTGATAGTATTGAAGGATTATCACCTGCTATTAGTATTGATCAAAAAAATGGTTCAAATAATCCTCGTTCAACAGTTGGAACAATAACAGAAATATTTGATTATTTACGGTTATTATATGCTAGAATAGGAATACCTATCTGTCCTAATCATCATTGTGTGATAAAATCTCAACAACCAAAAGAAATAGCAGATAAAATTTTTGAAACATATAAAAATTGTCGAATTCAAATAATTTCTCCAATAATTAATATGGAAAAAGGTACACATAAAAAAACTTTAGAATATTTATTAAAAGAAGGATATAATCGAGTTTATATTAATAAAGAAAAATACAATTTATTGGATGAAATAGATAATATAAAATTAGATAAAAATAAAAAACACATAATTAAAGTAGTAATTGATCGAATTGTACCAAAAAGTTCAGATCGACCAAGAATCTTATCATCGATTGAAAAAGCATTAGAAATGGGACATAAAAAAGTTGAAGTTGATTTTGAAGGGCAAGTAGAAATATTTTCCCAAAATTATGCTTGTCCAAGTTGTGGTTTTACTGTTCCAGATTTAGAACCAAGATTATTTTCATTTAATAGTCCAATTGGAGCTTGTAAAACATGTTCTGGATTAGGACAATTAAAAGAGGTAGATATTAATATAATTTGTCCAAATTTAAATTTAAGTTTAAATAAAGGAGCAATTACAATTAGTGGTTTTGGTTTAGATACATATTATTTTAAACAACTACAAGCTGCTTGTATATATCATAAAATAAGTTTAGATACTCCCATTAATAAATTAGAACAAAAAGATTTAGATATTATCATGAATGGAAGTAATGATAAAATAAAATTAGACTATAAATCAGCAACAATTGAATTTAGTAAAGACTTTATTTGGGAAGGTGTTGCAGGAAATGTTAAGCGCCGATATCTTGAAACATCAAGTGAACGAATGCGTAAAAGTTTAGATGGATTAATGAATAATACAACTTGTCGTGAATGCCAAGGTTCTCGATTATCAAAAGAAGTGTTATCTGTTCAAATAAGCGGTAAAAATATTTATCAACTTGGAGAAATGCCAATTGGAGATGCTTATAAATTCTTAGACGAAATAAAATTATCTACTAATGAAATGAAAATTGCTAAAATGGTTTTTGAAGAAGTAAAAGCTAGGTATTTATTTTTAATTAATGTAGGATTAGATTATTTAACATTAAATCGTAGTGCAACAACACTATCAGGTGGAGAAGCCCAAAGAATTCGTTTAGCAACACAAATTGGTTCTAAATTAACAGGAGTATTGTATGTACTTGATGAACCATCAATTGGACTACATCAGCGAGATAATGCCCGTTTAATTAGTACATTAAAGCAAATGCGTGATTTAGGTAATACTTTAATTGTAGTTGAACATGATGAAGAAACAATGCTAGCTGCAGATTATATAATTGATATCGGACCAGGTGCTGGAATTTATGGTGGAGAAATATCAGCTAAAGGAACACCAAAACAAATTTTAAAAAATAAAAATTCATTAACAGGAGCATAATTATCAGGCAAAAAGAAAATACCACTACCTCAAAAATATCGAAAACAAAATAATGGATATATAAAAATTATTAATGCAACAGCAAATAATTTAAAAAATGTTACAATTAAAATCCCTAAAAAAAACTTAGTATGTGTTACAGGTGTTTCAGGAAGTGGAAAATCTACACTAGTGAATGAGGTATTATATAAGAATTTATATAATTATTTCAATCCAGATGCTAAAATTAGACCAGGGAAAGTAAAATCAATTACAGGACATACTGATTTTAAAAAAGTTATTAACATAAATCAACGTCCAATTGGACGAACACCACGTTCTAATCCCGCTACTTATGTTGGAGTATTTGATGATATTCGAGATTTATACGTTCAATTACCAGAATCAAAATTTCGGGGTTATAAAAAAGGACGTTTTTCATTTAATGTTCCAGGTGGAAGATGTGATGAATGTGAAGGCGATGGTATAAAAAAAATAGAAATGAATTTTTTACCAGATGTTTATATTACTTGTGAAAAATGTGAAGGGAAACGTTATAATGATGAAATCTTAGAAATAAAATATAATGGTAAAAATATTTCAGATGTACTAAATATGGAAATATCTGAAGCAAATGAATTTTTCAGTAAAATCCCTAAAATAAAAAGAAAATTCAGTACATTAGTTGAAGTGGGATTAGGATATTTAAAAGTTGGAACTCAAGCAACAGTGTTATCAGGTGGTGAAGCTCAAAGAATTAAACTTGCCAAAGAACTACAAAAAACTACTAAAGGTGATACTTTATATATTTTAGATGAACCAACTACAGGCTTACATGCTCAAGATATTGATAAATTAATTCAAGTATTACAAAAATTAGTAGATAATGGTCATTCAATGATTATTATTGAACATAATTTAGATTTAATTAAAGTGGCAGATTACATTATCGATTTAGGTTATGAAGGTGGAGATAAAGGTGGAGATGTTATTGCCTATGGACCACCTAAAAAATTTATAAAAAATAAAGAATCTTATACGGCTAAATATTTAGCCCCGTTATTACAATAAGGAGAAAAATGCGCGGTTTTGAAAAGGTATCATATATTAGTAATCAAGAACTTCCTAAACGAGCAACAATTAAAAGTGCAGGTTATGATTTAAAAATTTGTGAAGATGTTGAAATTAACCCTGGTGAAGTTGTTTTAGTACAAACAGGAATAAGAGCATATATGCAAGATGATGAGGTATTAAAAATATATATTCGTTCAAGTGTTGGATTTAAACGTAAAATTTGTTTAGCTAATAATGTTGGGATTATTGATGCAGATTATTATGATGCTTCTAATGAAGGACATATTATGATTCCATTATATAATTTTGGTAATGAAATTCAATGTTTTAAATCAGGAGATAGAATTGCTCAAGCAATATTTGAAAAATTCTTATTAACTTGTGATGATTATACATTAGAAACACGAAGTGGTGGCTTTGGATCAACAAAATAAAAAAATAATTCATGTAGATATGGATTGTTTTTTTGCCCAAGTAGAAATTAGAGACAATCTTAGTTTGAAAGGAAAGGCAGTAATTATATCCGGATTACCAGATTCAAGAAGTGTTGTTTGTACTTGTTCTTATGAAGCAAGAAAATTTGGAATTAAATCTGGTATGTCTGCTTTTAAGGTGCCTAATTTATGTTAAAATGCTATATATATAGCTCCACAAATGAAGAAATATCATAAAATAAGTCAACAAATTAAACAAATTTTTTTACAATATACTGATCTTGTAGAAATGGTAAGTTTAGATGAAGCATATTTAGATGTGACATTTAATAAAAAAGGTATAAGTAGTGCAACTAAAATTGGTAAAATGATTCAATTTGAAATATATAATAAATTAAAATTAACTTGTTCAATTGGCATATCATACAATAAATTAATTGCTAAAATAGCTTCTGATTATTATAAACCAGCTGGAATGACAATTGTTCCACCAAAAGTAGCAATAGAATTTTTAGAACAATTAAATATTAATAAATTTCCTGGTGTTGGAAAAAAATTAAATCAGGAATTTAATAACTATGCAATTTATAAAGGAAAAGACTTTAAACAAATATCTTTAAAAAAAACAAGAAAATATTTTGGGAAAAATGGCGAACAATTATATTATTATGTTCGTGGAATAGATAAACGAAATATTGTTGCTATAAGAAATATAAAATCAATAAGTTGTGAAAGAACTTTTCGTGAAAATATAAAAAATGAAGTTCAAATGACAATTATTATAACTAAATTAGTTGAAGAATTAGCTAATCGCTTAAAGAAAAAAGAAAAAAGTTTTAAAACATTAATAATTAAAGTTAAATATGGTGATTTTACTAAGATATCTCGAAGTAAAACCAATAATTATCCAATTAATTCAGTGGTAGAAATTAATCAATTTATACAAAATACAATTAATTATAAAATTTTATTAAATAAAAGCATTCGTCTATTAGGTTTAAGTGCAACAAATTTAAGTGATAATATTAACCAAATAAATTATCCGATATATAAACAAATTTATTTAAAAATACCAAATGATTAAAAGTTTTTTATAAAAAAATTAAATATGTTATTTAAATGTATTTAAAATTAGTTAAATAAAAAAGAAAATTTAAATATGATATAATAATTATATATGGAGGAATAATGCAAATAACATTTACAGAACAATCATTTTATTTTATCGCATTTATATTAGGAGCAGGGGTTTTAATATATGTAATAATAGTTTTAAATAATTTAAATAAATTAATTAAAAAAAGTAACAATGTAATTGATAATGTTAATAATGAATTAACAGAAAGTATTCATAATATTAATGTTTTGACTACAAAAATAACAGGAAAAAACAATGAAATTATTGAAATTATCAATAATATGAATAGGATTTATATTGGATTAAATAAAAGTATAAGTGATGTTAATTATACAACCCAAAAAGTTAAAGAATTAACAAATAATATTGATAGTGTAATTGTTAATGTTAAAGAAGTTAGCTCTTCTATTAAATCAACAACAAAAAATGTAGTAAAAGTTAATGATTTTATGAAAAAAGCAAAAAAAACTACAAATAAGGAGTAATTATGTCAGGAGAAACAATTGGAGTTTTAGCAGCAGGAGTTTTAGTAGGAGTATCAATAGTGTATGCTAATAATAATGATTATAAATTAGATGTTGTTTTAGATAAAATTTCTAGTAATCAAAAAAATTTTAAAAATATTTTGGATAATTTGATTAGTTTTGGACGTGAAGTATTAGAAAAATTACTTAATTATTTATTAAAAATGATTAATAAAATAGGATTTGAGGCACAATTATTATTTTCAAAATTTGCTTTAAATATAGAGGAATAAAATGCGTTCTAAAAGAACTTAAAATTATATAACAATAAAAGATGTAGCAAAATTAGCAAACGTATCGATTGCTACAGTTTCACGAGCAATGAATAATGGAAATATATCTTCCGAAAAAAAACACAAAGTATTTAAAGCAATTGAAGAACTAAATTATATCCCAAATGATTCAGCTCGTAATTTAGCTTCTGTAAATGATACTAAGCGATTAAAATTAATAATTCCAAATATTAATATAAGTTGTTATACTGAATTAATTAATGGTTTTAAAGATGGAGCTAAGTTATATAATTATGATCCATTAATTGAAGAGTATTCAAATGATTTACAAAAGTATAAAATAATTAATGATAATTTATTGGTGACTTCGGAAATTAAAGGAGTTGTTCAAATTGGTCCAAAATATATTATTAGTAATAAGAAAATAGTTAATTTAAATGATTTATTATTAAAAGTTGATATAAATGAAAAATATTATAATCAAAAAATAGGGATTTTTTTTAAAAATGATAAAATATTAACTGAGTTTTTTATGGAGAGGATATTTGTTAATTATAATATAGTTGATATAACTAAAAAAGAAAAAATTGATTCATCAAAAGAATATTATTTAACACAAACTGTTGAACAAGCAGCATTTTTAATTAATCAAGGTATTACATCTAGAATATATACTTTAGAAAAAACTTCAGAATTAACTAAATTGATTCCAAATATTTTACATATCCCAATAGATTTTTATGCAATTGGAGTTACTTTATCAAGAATGGTCATAAAAAAAATAACTAATAGATTAGATGAAAGTCAATATTTAACATTGAAAATTTAAAAGGAGCAATAATATGAAAACTGTATACGATGAATTAACATCACGTGAATTAATTAATCAAGTAACTGATCAAACTATTAGTGAACGTTTAAAAAGTCCAATTACATTATATTGTGGTTTTGATCCAACGGGTGATTCTTTGCATGTTGGACATTTATTACCAATAATAATTATGAAACATTTTGAAAATTATGGACATAATAATATTGCACTTGTCGGTGGAGCAACTGGTTTAATTGGTGATCCATCTTTCAAAAAAAATGAGCGTGCTTTAAATACAAAACAAACTGTTAAAGAATATAGTATGACAATTAAGCAACAATTAATCAAATATTTGGATGAAAATAAAACAAATTTTGTAAATAATTATGATTGGGTAAGTGAAATAAGTGTTTTAGATTTTTTACGTAATTTTGGTAAGAATTTCAATATTAATTATATGATTAATAAAGAATCAGTTTCTTCTCGTTTAGAATCAGGTTTATCATATACAGAGTTTAGTTATACTATTTTACAAGCAATGGATTTTAATGAATTATATAAAAATTATAATTGTGAATTACAAATTGGCGGTTCTGATCAATGGGGGAATATTACTTCAGGATTGGAGTTAATACGTAAAGAAAATAATGATTCAAAAGCTTATGGAATAACAATACCACTTGTAACAAAAAGTGATGGAACAAAATTTGGAAAAACAGAAGGGGGAGCTATTTGGTTAGATCCTTCTAAAACTTCACCATATGAATTTTATCAATTCTTTTTAAATACAGTTGATAGTGATGTAATAAAATATTTAAAATACTTTACATTTTTATCTTTAGATGAAATAAATAAATTATCTGATTTAGTAATGACAAAACCTCATTTGCGTGAATCTCAAAAAGTATTAGCTTATGAAATAACAAAATTTGTTCACGGTCAAGAAATTACCGAACAAGTTATAAAAGTAACAGAATGTTTATTTACCGGTGATATTACAAGTTTATCTGTATCAGAAATTGAAACATATTTTATTAATATAGAACAAGTTAATATACAAAGTAATTTAGATATAGTTGAATTTTTAATTGCCACTAATTTAGCAACTTCAAAACGTGAAGCACGTGAATTTATTAATGCAGGAGCAATAAGTGTTAATGGTAAAAAAATATTTGATTTAAATACTATAATTACAAAAGAACATGCAATAGGTGGGAAATATTTGATGATTAAACGTGGAAAGAAAAAATTTGCTTTTGTTAGGTTAGATAATGAATAAAGAAAAATTAATCGAAATTTCTAATCAAACATTAGAGAATTCTTATGCGCCTTATTCAAATTTTCCAGTTGCAGCAGTTATTTTAATGAAAGATGGAAATATTGTAAAAGGCGTAAATGTTGAAAATGCTTCATATGGAGCTACAAATTGTGCTGAACGTAGTGCTATATATTCTGCTATTAGTCAAGGATATCAGTCATCTGACTTTCAGTCACTTGCAATTACAGCAAAAACAAAAAAGCCAATTGTACCATGTGGAATTTGTCGACAAGTAATATTAGAATTTTTTTCTGAAGATGCTCCGATATATATGGCTAATAATAAGGGAATGTGTATTGAAACAACAATTCAAGAATTAATGCCATATCATTTCACAAAAAAAGAATTAGAGGAGTTAGATGTTTAAATCAGGTTTTGTTGCAGTAGTTGGAAGTCCTAATGCAGGTAAATCAACATTTATTAATACTGTAGTCGGAAAGAAAATTTCTATTGTATCTGATAAAGTTCAAACAACACGAGATATGATACGTGGTATTTATAATGATGAAGAAGCACAAATTGTTTTTTTAGATACTCCTGGATTTCACAAACCAAGAAATAAATTAAATGTATATATGAATCAGCAAATAGAAATGTCTCTAAAAAGTACAGATATTATATTGTATATTATTGATGCAAAATATGGATTAGGGAAAAAAGAACAAGAAAATATACAAAAAATTTCCGAAATTAAAAATGTAAAAAAAATAGTAGTTCTAAACAAAATAGATATTATTACTCCTTTAAAAGTAGAACGAATTGTTCAAGAATTAGATGAGTTAAAAATGTTTGATGCTATAATACCTGTATCTTTAAAAGAAAAATTTAATCAAAATATAGTAATAAAAAATATTAAAGATTATTTAGTTGATGAAGTTAAATATTATGATGAAGATACTTTTTCTGATTATACTGATGAATTTTTTGTAGAAGAGATTATACGTGAAAAAATATTGCAAAAAACAAATGAAGAAGTACCACATAGTATCGGAGTAAAAGTTACTAATATGGAAAATGAAAAAAATATATTAGTAATATCGGCAACAATTTATGTTGAACGAGATTCACAAAAAGGAATAATTATAGGTCGTGCTGGTAAAATGTTGCAATCAATTGGCACAGCTGCTCGTAAAGAATTAAAAATAGAATTTAATCAACCGATTTATTTAGATTTACATGTAAAAGTATTATCTAATTGGGGTCAAAAAATTGAATCTTTAAATACTATTGGATATGATACTAATTAGGAGATATATACATATGCAAAAAATGATTGGAAATATAGCAGAGTTAAAAGAATTATCTGTTGAAGAATTGTCAAATGAAGCTAAAGTTATACGAGAATTTTTAATTAATAGTGTAGCAAAAACAGGTGGACACATTGGTTCTAATTTGGGAGTAGTAGAATTAACATTAGCATTACATTATTATTATAATTCTCCAAAAGATAAATTAATTTTTGATGTTGGGCATCAATGTTATACTCATAAAATATTAACTGGTCGAGCAGATCGTTTTGATACTTTACGTCAACATGATGGATTATCTGGTTTTATTAAACGTGAAGAATCGATTCACGATGTTTGGGAAGCAGGACATTCATCAACTTCTATATCAGCTGCTGCTGGCTTTGCATATGCAAATCGTCAAAACAATAATCATGATCATGTAATTGCAATTGTAGGAGATGGTTCATTAACAAATGGAATGGCTTTAGAAGCTTTGAATCATATTGTTGAAGAAAATTTAAATGTTTTAATTATTATAAATGATAATGAAATGTCAATATCACCAAATGTTGGTTTTATTGATAACATTTTAAAAGATTTACAAATATCAACAGACTATAAAATTACAAAGAAAAAAGTACATGGGATTCTTGGACATACTACTTTGGGAAATAAATTAGCAAACCAAATATCAAAATTAAAGCATTTACTTAAAGTTAAAATAAGTGCAAATCAAAACTTTTTTAATTTAATGGGATATTATTATTTTGGACCAATCGATGGGCATGATATTTCACAGATATTAAAAATGCTAAAAAAAATGGAAAATATCCAAGGTCCTAAAATACTTCATGTTAAAACTAATAAAGGACAAGGATATGAACCGGCAATTATTAATAATTGGCATGGTGTAGGCCCTTTTGATGTCAAAACAGGAAAAATTTTAAAAGAAAAACAAGGTTATACATATTCAGCAATAGTTGCTAATTATGTTGAAAAATTAATGCGAAAAGATAAAGATATTATTGTTATAACACCTGCTATGCTTGGTGGAAGTGAACTTGATAAAATGAAAGCTAATTATCCTAATCGTGTAACAGATGTAGGAATTGCTGAAGAGCATGCATTAACTTTTGCGGGTTCATTAGCTGTTGCAAATAAAAAACCATTTGTTGCAATTTATTCTACTTTTTTACAACGTGCTTATGATCAAGTATTTCATGATATTTGTAGAATTAAAGCTAATGTTGTAATTGGAATTGATCGTGCAGGTTTAGTTGGTGATGATGGTGAAACACATCAAGGTATTTATGATATATCTTTTTTATCACACATGCCTAATATGACTGTTGTTATGGGATGTAATGAAGAAGAAACAATAAGTTTATTAGATTATTGTTTTAATGTTCATCAAGGTCCAATTGCAATTCGTTATCCGCGTGGAGGATGTGGAAATCAAGAAATGATCGATAATCCAACTTTAAATATTACAAATTTAAATTGGGTAATTAAAAAACAAGCAACAAAAAATTATATTATTACTTATGGTACATTAGTTGATGAATGTTTAAAAGTATTTGAAAATACAGTAATTGGGATAATAAATGCACGGGTAATTCATCCAATTGATCATAAAATGTTACAAGAATTAAAAGGGTATAATTTTGTAGTTATTGAAGAACATGCTAAATTTGGTAATTTATATAGTTTAATTACAGATGATTATCCAACATATAAAGTATCTGAATTAAATTTAGGAAATAATTTTATTAAACAAGGGAATGTTGAAATTATTAAAACAAATTATAATTTAAAAGGTGACAATCTTAAAAAAGCTGTAGAAAGTTTATTAAATGTCTAAAATAAGAGTGGGAGAATATTTAGTTAATGAAGGATATTTTAGTACTATAAAAGATGTTACTCCAATTATTATGGCTCGTTTAGTGTTTATTAATGAACAACCTATTTATAAAACAGGAGATTTAATTGATCCTAAAAAAATAAAAAGTATCCGGATTAAAGGAATGGAAAATAAATATGTTTCACGTGGTGGTTTAAAATTAGCTGAAGCAATTAGGGTTTTTAAACTTAATTTAAATAATAAAATAATGTTGGATGTTGGAGCATCAACTGGTGGTTTTACAGATTGTGCACTACAAAATAAAATAAAATTAGTTCATGCATTAGATGTTGGAACAAATCAATTAGTTTATAAATTACGTCAACATCCGCAAGTAATTGTTCATGAAAAAACAAATTTTAGAACAGTTAACACAGAATTATTTAAAAACAAATTTGATTTTATTACAATGGATGTTTCTTTTATCTCAACAAGCCTTTTAATTGATAATGTATCTAAATTATTAAAAAGTAATGGTACGTTTATTTGTTTAATAAAACCACAATTTGAGGCTTCAAAAGAAGTTGTTACTTTAAATAAAGGAATAATAGTTGATAAAAAAATTCATGAACAAGTAATTTTAGATTTTATTTATAATTGTCAAAAAATAGAACTTTATGTAAATAATATAGTTATTTCACCGATTAAAGGTGGAAAAGGTAATATTGAATTTTTAGCACAAGTAACAAAAAATAACCACATAATTTTTACAAAAAAACAAGTTGAAAATCTTGTTTTTAATCTTAAATAGGAGATATATGCAAGAGTCAATTATTTTAGCAATTGAATCATCATGTGATGAAACAGCAATGGTAGTGATAAAAAATAATTTAGAAATATTAGGACATATAGTATTTTCTCAAGCAGAAGAATTTTGTAAATTAGGTGGTGTAGTTCCTGAAATGGCTTCTAGAATGCATGAAGAAAAAATATTTACTGTATATAAGCAAGTAATGAAAGCTGCCAATGTAACCATAGATGAGATTGATGCAATTGCTGTTACATACGGTCCAGGATTAACTGGTTCATTATTAATTGGAATTAATTTTGCTAATTCATTAAGTTTATTATATAAAAAAAAGTTGATTGCAACAAATCATTTACAAGGTCATATTTTAGCTATTAGTTTAGAACATCAAATAACTTATCCAATGTTGAGTTTAGTTGTTTCAGGTGGACATACTGATCTAGTGATGGTTAATTCACCACGTGAGTTTAAAATTATAGGTCAAACACTTGACGATGCAGTTGGTGAGAGTTTTGATAAAGTTGCTCGTATTTTAGATATTGGTTATCCAGGTGGACCATTAATTGACTTGTTATCAAAAGAAGGACAACCAAGTTATCAACTTCCGTTTCCTAAAAATGATAAAACATTAGACTTTTCTTTTAGTTGATTGAAATCTGCCTCTTTTAATTTAGTAAATCAATTAAAAATGAAGGGAATTTCATTGAATAAAGCAGATTTTGCATGTTCATTTCAAAATATTATTGTAGAAATATTAGTTACAAAATTATCATTAGCAGTTGAGCGTTATAATCCTAAAACAATATCAGTAGTTGGTGGAGTTAGTGCGAATAGTTTATTAAAAGAAGTTATTTTAAATAAGTATGAAAATGCATTGTTTCCAAGTTTATTATATTGTACTGATAATGCAGCAATGATTGGAGCTTGTGCAGTAAATCAGTATAATAATAATGAATTTGTTTCAGGTTATCTTAATGCAAAACCAACAATTACTGTGGAGGATAGATGGGAAAATTAAATGCTCAACAAGAAAAAGCAGTTAATACCATAAATGATAG